>NZ_POUD01000440.1 GCF_003236395.1 Nonomuraea aridisoli
GCCAGTCGAAAGACTCGGTCTGCAGGGCAAGAAGGTCAGGAACTTCGAGAGGCTCCTGGATGCGCGCGAAAGAGACGCGACGGGGACCAGCGGGTACGGCGGAGGCGTTGCGCGAGGCTGCCAACAGATGTCCTTCCGAGGGCTCGCGGCGGACTGACTACACGCACGCCAGACAACCTCGCAACGTGAGCAAGCATCGCGGGTCGTCAAAGGGCAGCGCAAAGGGGCAGTGTAGCCGAACGGCACACGCCTGTCCACTTCACCTTCGCTGCATGCTCCACGTTGGTCGCAGCATCGCCCGTTCAGGCGGAAACGTCAAGCCCGTAAGCCCGACTTTTAGCCGACTCAGGGCCCGGACGCTGGGTTTTCTTCCCTGTGTGACTGATCGCCTACCGCCAGGCCCAAGACGATACCCGCGAACGGGGGCGGTTAACGCTCCGTCACACCGGGGGTCGAACCCATGCCGACTACCGGTGTAGCTGTGACTGGGGTACCCCCGTCATTGGCTTCGCTAAACCAGATTTTTGGTAACAATTGAAAGTAGCGGCGCGCCCGCGGGGTCCCGGGGCATCAGGCGGTCCCCAGCAAGGTCGACATGCCGGCCACCAGCCACCGGGAATCTTCCCGCACCATGACGAACCTGGCCCGGTTCTGGGTGAACTCCTGCTGGGGGCTTGCCTCACCGGGGATCTCCCTGACCGTACCAGTGTTCACGAAGAGCAGAACCTCGACCCGTTCCGGCTCCGCCCGCTCGACCCCCGCGCCCGCCACGGAGACCGTCTGAACGATCTTCTGCTCCTTGGCCCTCGACACCAGACTCTTGGTCAGGTCCTTGAAATACCCGGTCAGCTCCCCCGTCGTGTACGTACCCGCCCGCTTCAGATCCTGCTCGACCGTCTGGTAGTCGTACGAGAGCAGGGCGGGCGCCACCTTCTTCGCGACGGCCACGGCCTCCCCCGCGGCCACCTCCGCCGCGCGCAGGTCGCGCAGGTTGAACCACATCGTCGGCACCAGCACGGCGCCGGCCGCCACGAGGACGCCCAGCAGGACGATCGTGATCATTCTCACGGCACCTGTACCACCTTCGACACCAGCCAGCGGCCGCCGGCCTTGGCCAGGTCCATCTGCCAGCGGTAGTAGCGCTCTTGCGGCGCGCTCGGGGAGCCGTCCCAGCGGATCTCCACGTCGCCCACCACCAGCACCCTGGCCACCGCACCGGTCATGGACACCAGACCGGTGGCGCGCAGCACGCCGTGCTGGACGACCTTGTTCTCGAGGGTGGTGGACCGGAGCTTGTCCGCGTTGGCGACGTACTCGGCCCTGGCCGCGCCGGTGGAGGTCTCGAGGAGGCGCCGCATGTCGGCGTCGACCGTGCGGTAGTCGAGCGACATCAGGTTCTTCGCGTGCGCGCCCGCCGCCACCAGCGCCGCCCGCCAGTCGCCCGCTCTGCCCTGCTCCTCGCGCGCCTGGGCGGCGATCCACACGCCCGTGCCGACCAGCACCGCCAGCACCCCGCTGAGCGCCGCGATGAGGATGCGAGCAGGCCGTACGGAGAGTCCCGCCACGTCCGCTCACCCCTTCCCGCTCGGTCGCCGGATCATAACGCGACACTCACTCCCGGAGCTCCCCAAACAACAGAGCCGGTCTGCCACAGGGCACGAGGGGTACATCCGATAGATCCGGGGTAATCGGCCAAGCTCGCCGAATGCCCCCAGACGGCCCTCAGCGCCTCGCTGAGCGCCTGAGAGGGTGAACGGGAGCTCCAAGCCTCCGGCGGGCGTCAGGAGGTCTCGGGACCGGCCAGGGCGCGCAGCCCGGGCCGCAGCAGCCGGGCGAGCTCCTCCTGCGGCACGTCGCGCAGCTCGTCGAGCTCCAGCAGCTGGTGCCCCACCGTCACGCCGAGCATCAGCAGCGTCATCAGCGCGGCCCGCAGCCGCGCGTCGTCGCCGGACAACGAGCCGGCCACCCGGTCGATCTGCTCCCCGAGCAGCCGCCGCGCCGACGCCGCGGCCTCGGGGTGGGTGAGCATCGAGCGCAGCATGGCCAGCGAGCTCTGCGGCAGCTCCCCCAGCTTCACGCCGAGGGTGCCCAGCACGTGCTCGACCACCTCATCGGCGCCGGACTCTCCCCCATCGACGGGCGTCACGCGTACGGACGACCTGGCCGACCTCTACGCCGAGGACGGCCTGCACGAGTTCCCGTTCGGCGGGCTGCCGCCGTACGCGGGCAGGGAGCAGATCCGCGCGGGCTACCACGCGATGTGGGACTCCATCGGCATGGAGGCCCAGGAGGTGCGCCGCCTGGCGCTGCACCGCACACAGGACCCGGAGGTCGTGGTCGTGGAGCAGGACACGCACGTCACGGCCGGCGGCCAGCCGATCACCGTCCCCGGCCTGCTCGTCCTGCGGATCGGAACGGTGAGATCGTCCACACCAGGGACTACATGGACACCAGCGCCATCGCCCGCGTGCGCGCCGCCGCCGGCTGAACCGGTCCCGGGAACGCGAAAAGAGGCGGCACACACCCGGCACCAGGGTGTGTCCGCCTCTTTCCGTAGAGCGTCTTGCGTGAAGTGAAGGGGAAGTTACTTCACGGTGACGGTGGCGCCGGCGCCCTCGAGGGCAGCCTTGGCCTTCTCCGCCTGCTCCTTGTTGACCTTGCCGTCGAAGACCGGCTTCGGAGCGCCGTCGACCAGGTCCTTGGCCTCCTTGAGGCCCAGGGACGTCAGGGCGCGGATCTCCTTGATGACCTGGATCTTCTTGTCGCCGGCGGCCTCGAGGATGACGTCGAACTCGTCCTGCTCCTCGACCGCGGCGGCCTCGGCACCGGCGCCACCGCCGGCCGGGGCGGCGGCGACGGCCACAGGGGCGGCGGCCTTGACGTCGAAGACCTCTTCGAACTGCTTCACGAACTCGGACAGCTCGAGGAGGGTCATCTCCTTGAACGCGTCGAGCAGCTCGTCGTTGCTGAGCTTCGCCATGATGATTCCTTACGTATAGGACTTGCTGAAAACTTGGAACGGGACCGCGGTGTCTGCGGCAACCCCCGTGTTACTCGCCCGCCTCGTCGCGCTTGGCACGCAGGGCTTCGGCCAGCTGGGCCAGCTGCGTGGGCAGCGCGGCGAACATCGCGGCAGCAGCGCTCTGCTTCGCCTTCATGGCACCGGCGAGCTTCGCGAGGAGAACCTCGCGGGACTCAAGGTCGGCGAGCTTGGTGATCTCAGTGGCGTCGAGCGTCTTGCCCTCGAGGACACCACCCTTGATCACCAGAAGGGGATTGGCCTTGGCGAAGTCGCGCAGACCCTTGGCGGCCTCGACGACGTCACCCTTGACGAAGGCGACGGCGGTGGGGCCGACCAGCAGGTCGTCCAGACCCGTCACGCCGGCCTCAGTGGCGGCGATCTTGGTCAGGGTGTTCTTCGCCACGGCGAACTTCGCATTCTCACCGAGAGAGGTGCGCAGCTCCTTGAGCTGAGCGACGGTGAGACCGCGGTACTCGGTCAGAACGGCGGCGCTGCTGCCCTCGAACTCGTTCTTGAGCTCGGCAACGGCTGTCGCCTTATCCGCCCTCGCCATGGGCCTCCTTCCAGATGTGCCACCGGCGAAGGCTCCAGAAATGAGAACAGCCCCGGGCGCAGGGGCGCACACGGGGCTCACGCACACGGATCACTCCATGTGGGAAACTCGCATCACACCTGCGCGGGCCGTCCACATCACGTGGATCCTTCGGTCGCCAGGATGTGAGCACCTGACGACGACCGGCGGTCTTCGGCAACGACCAGAGTACGTGCTGGCCGCCGAGTTTCCAAATCGTTCTCAGTCGGTCGTGCTCAGTTGGTCGTCGGCTGCTGCAGCTCGCCGACCTGGTCGGCGGGCGGCGCCTCAATGCTGACGGGCTCGTTGAAGCCCTTGAACAGCAGGGTGGCGTCGAGCGTGGCGCCCTCCTTGGAGCCGCTCAGCGCGAGCTTGCGCGGCAGGCCGTCGGAGGCGACCCAGATGTCGAACTTCACGTTCTGCAGCTCGGCCAGGCCCTGACGCGCCTGCGCCTGCTCGTCGGCGGGCAGCTGCTGGACGGCCACGTCCACCGGGAACGTGCCGCTGTAGTGGGTGGTGTCCTCGCCGTTCACACTCTCGGTGCCGACCGCCTTGACGTCCTGCGAGGCCGTCACCAGCTTGGTCATGTTGCCGAGGTCGAACTGCTGGATCTGGTCGAGGTAGCGCCGCGCCTCGCCCGCGTCGCCCGTCTCGGCCAGCGGGACCTTGATCCACGGCTTGGTGGCCCCGAGCATCTCGTTGAGCGCCTGGACCTTGACGTACACGGTGTCGCCCTGCAGCACGGCCCGGACGCCACCCGGCACGCCCCGCCCGCCCATGTCGACGGTGTCGAGGGTGAGGTCGGCGGCGAGCTGCGGCTTGCTCTGGTAGACCATCCGTCCCTGCACCTTGCCGGCGCCCTCCTGCGGATGCTGGACGTCGACCACGGCGTCCACCGTGTAGCTGGTGACCTCCGCGGTCTTCTGCGCGGCCTGCGTCAGCACCTCTGAGGCGGCCAGGTTGACCTGGATGGGCTGCGCGTTCGATCCACAACCGGCGACCGCGGCCACGACGAGTGCGGCCCCGGCCGCGGTCATTACTATCGTGCGCTTCAGCATGGTTTGACCCTACGTTCAAGTTCCTCCGCCGTGGCGCTTTCCCCTGACATATAAGGGAAAACTCAGGGTCCCCACCTACCCCC
>NZ_POUD01000441.1 GCF_003236395.1 Nonomuraea aridisoli
GTGGCTGGGTGGGGGTCATGTGGCTGGGAGGAGGTCTTGGAGGAGGGATGTGCACAGGTTGCCGAGCACGGTGCGGGGGCCCAGTCTCGGAAGCTCGCCTCGGTTGAGGGTGGCGGTGAGTCTCGGCTGGTCGGGGAGGTTGCCGGCCGGTGGGACACCGAGTGAGGACACCACGACTTCCTCGTCGAGAACGCCGGGACGAAGGATCGCGCGGATGTCGGCGGTGTGCTTGCGGGTCTCGGAGAGGACCTGAGAGGCGGAAAGGATGCCTCTGATGTCGGCCGTCGCCACCACGAGCGTGGTCTTCGCCCTCGTCAGGGCCTCAGTCGCGGCTGGGTCGAGATGGCGGGGAAGGTCGACGACCACCAGGTCGAAGCCCCGGGATCCTGCTTCGAGGACGGAACGCATGGCTTGGGCGGGGATCGGGGCCACATCGCCTCTGTGGAAGGACAGGACCGCCAGATCTCCGAACGCCGGAAGCGCCGCCTGGAGCGCGCTGGAGCTGATCCTGCCTTCCCTGGCCACCAGGTCGCCCCAGCGGGCTCCTGAGGCCTCCTCGTGGCCCAGCAACGCGTCTATGCCGCCGCCCAGCGGGTCGGCGTCGACGAGAAGCGTACGGAGGTGGTCGGCTGAAGCCCTCAGGGCGAGACAGGCCGCCAGCACGCTCGCGCCCGCGCCGCCCCGGCCGCCGATCACGCAGATCACGGATCCGGAGCGGGGGTCGGGCTCCATGGCGTCGGCGAAGCGCTCCACGAGGTGGCGCTCGTCGCTCGGCAGGGACACGACGGTCTGGGCTCCCACGGCTACGCACTTGCGCCAGGTGTCGGGGTCGTCGGGCTCACGGGTGACGAGGACGACCTGCTCGCGGGCGGGTGGCGCGGCTGCTGCCACCGAGTCCGCCTGGTCGGCTCCCACCGCGACGAGCGGGGCGAGGTTCCAGTACGGCCGGGCGTGCGCGGGGACGTGGGCCACGTCGAGCTGCGCGCCGGCCGCGGCGGCTATGCGGACCAGGTCGTCCAGCAGGGCGTGGTCCTCGGTGATGACCAATGGGCGATGCATGGGGATCGGCCTCTCACGGCGTGGGTGGGTGTTGGGTGGCCCACCTTGCCGGAGGCGGTCGTGGCGGCGAGGGGCTGGAACGGGTTCTGTGGATAACTGGTGCGTAGGGGTCCAGGGCTGTGGATGGCGGATGGCACGGGCCTTCGCATCTGCACCGCTCGTGCCTGTGACTGGTCCTGATGGCTCGCAGTCCTCGACCGTGGCTGCTGGCCCGACCTCCGGCCCGCAACTGAAGCGCCCGGGGACGGGACGCAGAGGCCCGGGACACACAGGTCGAGATGTCATGGTCCGGGGCGCACAGATCCGCATGGTCGGGAGTGCACAGGCCCGGGATGCCATGGCCCCCCGGGTGCACAGGCCGGCATGACATGGTGCCGGGTGCACAGGTCCAAGTGCTACAGACTGGAAGGTCCTGGTTCGAGCCTCACCAGGCGCCCAAGGGGTGCGGGTTGGGGCGGAGGCTGCGGCTCCCCCTGGTTCGTGTGCCTTGCCGGTCGGGCGCTGACCGTGACCGGCGTCCTCTGCACGACCTGTCCGTCGGCGGATGGTGATGCTGTTGGGGTAGGCCAGGACCCGGAGCGCGTTCTCTGCTGCGGTGAGGGGCAGGGGCGTGGCCGTCGTGGTTCGCAGTGGCGAACGAAGGTGGAGGGGCCGCGCGGTGGAGGCAGGCTTGTCCCGGAAAAGAGGCGACCCCCGCCGGGGGGGAGAGCGGGGGTCGCCTGTCGGTCCGGCTCCGGGGGGGTAGAGCCGGTCCCGTTTAGAAGAAAGCTTTCATCACTGAACCGGAACCTGGCAAGGGAGTTGCAAAGCAATCCCGTGCGCGTCGCTCCAGTTTCGGGCGATACCAACGTATGCTGCCCGATCGACTCGAGTTACGTCGAGGAGCAATCTCGCTTTTCCGCCAAGTTTTTTCGTGGACTCATAACGATCACATAAAGCCGATCACTGTGCGTGATCGGCGGCCATCGGGGGTTGACGGCTGCTCGTTCCTGATCGCCATAAAGCTCGGCAACCCGGTACACACTCCGGTAAAGGTCTTGGCCCTAGGGGTTCCCATCAGGGCGGATCGGACGTAGAAAGTAGATACGGACACAGGTCCGGGTGCATCAGTCGGGTACCCACGCGCGACCAGCCGCGGGAGGCGCGTCGAGACGGGCTTGACCCGGTCCGACGGATACTGTTGCACGCTTGGTAACCCGGCGTGGTGCGCAAGGCGGCGGCGTCTCAGGATTGAGACGCCGTCAGCTATGTCGGGAAATGTCCGGATTGCCAGCCTGTGATGAGGCCCGGGAGGGCTCGGATCGCGAAGGGTCCGAATGGCGGCACGGCCCGGGAAGTCATGGTCCGAACGGCGGCGGCCCAGGTTATGGAGCTCCTAGCTGTGGCTGAGCTCCGGGTCATGCGAGGTCAAGATCTTGGCAGGGCCCCAGATCACGCCGGGGTCGGGGCCGTTCGTGGGAGGGCCCCAGGCTATGCCGGCTCCGGGCCGTAGCAGGGCTCACGTCATGCGAGGTCCAGCCCGTGGCACCAGATGAAGCGAGGTCCAGGCCGTGGCAGGGCTTGGATCATGAGCAGTTCGGGCGTGGCACGACTGAAGGCTCGCGGGGTGCACGAATAGGGGCACGGTCCGCAATCCCAGCGGTGGCGCTGTCCGCCGGGTCGACGGCAAAACTTGGCAGCTCCGGGACCATGAGGGGTCCCGCACTATCACGCCGCCACACGGCCGCGAGCTGGGGCGTCACTGCACCTTTGCGGCGTTGGTCTACGGAGGTCCCGGACGGCGCGTCACCGCAGTTGTCGCAGCCGGTCCGCTGAGGTCCCGGGCAGCGCGTCACCGCACGTTGCGGCGGCCGGTCTGCTGAGGTCCCGGACGAGCGCGTCGCCGAAGTCCTCGGTGAGTACGGCTCGGAAGACGCTGAACCGCCGCGCCACTACAGGCCCCGAGCTGCCGCGTTGCCGCAGGTGTCCGCGTTATGGCGTGGGTCCGGGCCGCGTCGGGCCGGATGCTGCGGGCCGGACGCTGCGGCGCTGCGTGAGGCCGAGGTGGGAGAGCGGGGTGGATCCGTCGGCGTCCATTGCTCTGCACAGTCACCATGGTCAACACGACCTCTGGGTACGGCCCCGCCGAAGTGGTGCTCGGCGCTTGCGGCCCGGCGAGAGCGTGCCGGAGGGGTCAAGCCAACCTGCCTTCGGCGCATCATTGCGCCATCGCTGCAGGCCGCGCAGATCATGGGCTGGGCCCACGACGTCGCCTACTCCGCCTGGGGTGGTCCCTGTGGAGTCGTGGCGGTTTCGGGGCCTGGCCGCGCGGTGGTCGAGCGTCTTCTGGCGGGTGGCGTGACGGACGCGACCCAAGGGCCCGAAGCAGAAGGGGCCACGCAGAGCGGTCAGCCTCTCTGCATGGCCTCGCAGATCGCCGTGGTTTCGCGTACGCCGAGGGTTATCGCGGAGGCACAGTGTTGTATCCACTGCGCCACCCCCTCGGGGCTGCCGCTCAGGTAAGCCCGCAGCGCCTCCGCGTACGGCAGCTCCTGATGGCCCACCTCCACCGCCACCAGCGACTTCGGATCGAGCCCGTACTCGACCAGAGTCAGCCGACCGGCCGAGCGCGCCACGACGCCGTCGGCCGTGCCGAACGGGCGCAGTACCGCCAGCTCGGCGTGCACCACGGCGGACAGGATGATCGCGGGCGCCTTCGTCGGCCGTTCCAGCAGGCCGAACAGGCTTTCCATGCGTGCGGACGTGTCGGCTGCCACGGGGGCTGGGCCCAGGCCGTGCGGGTCGGGGGCGTCGTCGGAGACACGGGGGCGGCCCAGCTCGGCCTCCGGGGCGAGGCCGGCCGCCGCCACGGCGTGCAGCCTGGCCAGCACCTGCCTCGGCGCCTGGCGCCAGGTCGGGCCCATCCGTCCCATCTCCGCTGACGCGCGCAGCGCCCCCTGGACGACGGGGTCGTGGATCTCGTCCCTGCGCAGAGCGTCGAGGGGTACGTCCACGCCCTCGATGGCGGCCGAGGCTCGGGCGCCGCGCAGAGAGGATTCCGTCGAGACCGCGGGGCTGGCCCGGCGCAGGACGCGGTGACGGTACAGCCGGTCGACGGCCTGCCGGGCTTCGTCCACCGCCTCCGCGACGCCGGGGAACTGGGCGATGACAGCCAAGGGGTCACTCACGTGACCTGACCTTACCTGCGGGTAAGGGCCGATCCGGCCCAGGGGCGCCGACCAGTGAACACGGCGCCGGTAGCGCGCAGAGGCGCTGGCCAGGAAGGCCGGTGTGGGTGACCGTCGATCCGGCCCAGGGGCGCCGCCCAGGAAGCAGCGTGGCGCCGACCCTGTGGCGGTCTTCCTGCCGCAGAGGCGTCCCCCAAGAGTCCAGTACCGCCTATGCCCCAACCAGGTGTCCCTCGGCCTGCCCACGGGGCGCGGCGCTGGGACCCTTGGCGGAGTGTCCGCGCGGCTTGTCGGGTGAGGTGGGTCGGCTACCAGTTGCGTCCAGCGGGATCCAGGCGGGGCGGCGATGAAGTCGACCGAGCCCTGCGCATACAGCTGGTCAGTACGGGCCGTGGTCACCGCGCGGTGCGGAAAGGAGAGGACAGGTGAGCTGATCCGGCGGAGAGGGCCGGGGTGGGT
>NZ_POUD01000442.1 GCF_003236395.1 Nonomuraea aridisoli
GGGGCTCGGTGTCCTCGTGGTGGCGAGGGGTGCCGTTCTGGCGTGGGGTTGTGCCGCGTGGGGCCGTGATGTGGCCTGCCCTAGGGTGCCGTTCCATGGACGGCCACGACACCGCTCGTTTTCCATGGGCTGAGCGTCCGAGCTCTCCGCCGGTATGCCCTACCCGCCCGAGTGTTGCTCCCGATCAGCGAGGTCGGCTGGACGCGCGACGTGGACCCGCACCTCGCGCGCACATGGGGTCCCCCGCCGGGCTCCCCGGTCCCCGAACTGCCCGACGACTACGTCTTCGACTACGACGCGCCTCAGGACCAGGACCGTTTCGGGGTGGGAGACCTCCTGCCGCACACGTTGTACGTCTCCGAGAAGGTCGAGGGCAGCGTCTACCTGCTCAATCCGTACATCGTCACGTCGGGCGGCGAATGGGAGGCATGGCACTTCGACAGCTCGTACGCGCTCGGCGCCACCCGCTTCCGGTCGTTCTGGCATTTGATGGAGGACGCCTTCCGCCGCGACCCGTACTGACGCCCAACCCCGGTCGGGTGAAAGAGGGGGTGAGTGGCTTTGTGGGGGTTCGGGGTCATAGGCTCACCCAATGCGTGATCTAGGTGAGGACCCCCGGCCCGTCCGGGGTGCGGTACGTGAGATCCACTCCCTCGGCGGGGCCGCCACTCTGGCCTACTCCCCCGACCTCGACGGCCTGGCCGATCCCGGCGAGATCGTCTGGGCGTGGGTGCCGTACGAGGAGGACCCTTCCCGGGGCAAGGACCGACCGCTGCTGGTCGTCGGGCGGACCGGGCGCAGGCTGCTCGGTGTGATGCTCTCCAGCAAGGGCGACGACGGGCCCGACTGGGTGGAGCTGGGAGCGTGGGGGCGCGACGGCCGCGTGTCGTACGTCCGGATCGACCGGGTGTTCGTGCTGGACGAGGACGACATCCGGCGCGAGGGCGCGGTGCTCGACGGCGAACGCTTCGCCCGCGTCGCGGCCCGGCTGATGAAGACGTACGGCTGGGGTGCGGGCTGAGGGCTCAGGTCCGCGACCGGATCAGCGCGGGAAGACGGCCGCGAGCGAGGGGATGCGGGCGCGGTAGGCGTCGAGGAGGCGGTGGGCGGTCGAGACGGAGTCCACCAGCGGGTGCAGGGCGAACGCCTCCACCGCCAGCCGCGGCGAGCCTGACAGGGCGGCCTCGATGACGGTCTGCTCGACGGCCTTGACCTGCTGCGTCAGCCCCAGGAAGCGGCCGGGCAGCGGGCGGGTGGCCAGCGGGCGGACGCCCGAGCCGTCCACGGCGCACGGGATCTCCACGACCGCCTCGGCGGGCAGGCCGGGCACCGCCGCGCCGTTGCGCACGTTCAGGATCATCGTGGACGGCTCGCCGCGCGCGATGGCGGCCATGAGGGCGAGCGCGATGCCCTCGTAGCCGCCGGCCTCCAGGTCGGCGGCGTCGCGTTCACCGGCCTCGGCGGTGTCGCGGGCCTCGGCCATGTAGCTCTCGTCGCGCTCGCGGCGCGCCCGCCGCCACGCGTCGAGCGCCTCGCCCGGACGGGCGCGCACGTCGGCGTAGAAGCGGTCCTGCTGGCCCAGCAGCAGTTCGCCGCGGGTGCGCCCGGAGAGTGCGGCCACCGCCTCGCGGGTGAAGTAGTAGTAGTACAGGTACTCGTTGGGCAGCGCGCCGAGCGTGCGCACCCAGTCGGGGCCGAGCAGCCGGGCCTCCTCCACGCGGTGCAGCGCCGCGTCGTCGGCCAGCAGCTCGGGCAGCACGTCACGCCCCTCGTACGTCAGCCCGCACAACCAGCCGAGATGGTTGAGCCCCACGTAGCCGGGCGACACGCGCGCCGGGTCGAGGCCGAGCGCGGCGGCGGCCCGGCGCACCAGCCCGATCGGCGAGTCGCAGATGCCGATCACCCGGTCGCCGAGCACCCGCCGCATGGCCTCGGTGATCATGCCGGCGGGGTTCGTGAAGTTGATCACCCAGGCGTCCGGGGCCACGGCCGCGACCCGCTCGGCCACCCGCATCGCGACCGGTACGGTGCGCAGCCCGTACGCGACGCCGCCGGGGCCGGTGGTCTCCTGGCCGACCAGGCCGAGGTCCAGCGCCACGCGCTCGTCGGCGGTGCGCCCGGCCAGCCCGCCCACCCGGATGGCCGAGAAGACGAACGCGGAGTCGCGCAGCGCGGTGTCGAGGTCGGTGGTCGTGAGCACCCGGGGCGGGTCGTCGTGGCCGGCGGCCAGCCCGCGCAGCACGTGGGAGACGGCCTCCAGCCGCTCCTGCGACACGTCGTGGAGGACGACCTCCTCCACGCGCGGCTTGGCGGTGTCGCGCAGCAGCGCGCCGTACACGAGCGGGACCCGGAAGCCTCCGCCGCCGAGAACGGCCAGTCTCATCGTCGCCCTTTCATCCGAGCAGGATCTCGGCGCCGGCGGCCGCGCAGGCGCGCAGCGTGGCCGGGTCGGCGCCCTCGTTCGTGACGATCACGTCGACGTCCTCGGGGCCGCACACGCGCAGGGCGCCGGTGCCGGGGAACTTGTGCCGGTCGGCCAGCAGCACCACCTGCCGGGCCGCGGTGAGCATGGCGCGTTTCAGCGGCACCTCGGCGAGCGTTGTGTCGACGAGCTGCCCGTCGGGGCGTACGCCGCTGGCGCCGAGGAAGGCCCGGTCGGCCACCACCTGGCCGAGCGCGGCCTCGGTGAGCACCCCGACCAGCGAATGGTACGGCCGCCGCAGCATGCCGCCGAGCAGCAGCAGCTCGACCTCGGTGTCGGCGCGCAGCACGTCGAGCACGGCGAGGCTGGAGGTCACCACGGTGACGCGGCGGCCGCGCAGCCGGCGGGCCAGGCGCATCGTGGTGGTGCCGATGTCGAGCAGCACCACGTCGCCGTCGCGGACGAGCTCCGCGGCGCGGTCGGCGACCGCCTCCTTGTCCTGCTCGTCGGTGGCCACCACCTCGGCGAAGGGCCGCGCGGTGTCGGCGTCGACGGTGAGGTCGGAGGGGGGCAGCGCGCCGCCGCGCACCCGCCGCAGCGTGCCGTCGCGGTCGAGCACCTCGAGGTCCCTGCGGATGGTGGACGGGCTCACACCGAGCTGGCGCGCGAGATCCCGGACGCTGGTGGCCCCCGAGCTGCGGACGCGGCGGGTGATCTCGGCATGCCTCAGAGGCTGGAGCACGGCCGGATTCTATCAGTCAGTTTTGCCCAGGAGTAAGCAGATTGCTCCATATGCTCGCTCGAAACACTTGCAGTGTGCGAGCAAACGTGCAAGATTGCGCACACACTCGATGTGTCGAGGAGGTCCCGTTCCCGTGTCTGCCCAGGCGTATGATCCGCTCGCCGGTCAGCGGACCCCGGAAGGGCCGCAGTTCGACGTCTTCCTGGCCGGCACTGTCTTCCTGGACATCATCTTCACCGGCCTGCCCGCGATGCCCGCGGCCGGCACCGAGATCTGGGCCGAGGGCATGGGCTCGTGCCCCGGCGGCATCGCCAACCTCGCCATCGCGACCAGCCGGCTGGGGCTGCGCACGTCGCTGGCGGCGGCGTTCGGCGACGACGACTACGGCGACTTCTGCTGGCGCACGCTGGAGGAGCAGGAGTCGGTCGACCTGACGCGCTCGCGGCGCTTCGAGCACTGGCACTCTCCGGTGACGGTGTCCATGGCGGTCGAGCGCGACCGCAGCATGGTGACCCACGGCCACCCGCCGCCCATGCCGGTCCCGGAGATGATCGGCACGCCGCCCCGCTCGCGGGCGGTGATCGTCTCGCTCTCCCCCGACGAGCCGCTCGGCGGGCCCGGCGACTCGAGCTGGGCCGAGCTGGCGCACCAAGAGGGGGCGCTGATCTTCGCCGACGTGGGCTGGGACCCGTCCGGCACGTGGTCGCGCTCGCTGCTCGACCAGCTCGCCATCTGCCACGCGTTCATGCCGAACGCGACCGAGGCGATGGCGTACACGGGCGCCGACACCCCGCGCGACGCGCTCTACACGATCGCCGACAAGGTGCCGCTGGCCGTGGTGACCGACGGGGCCAACGGCGCGATGGCGATCGACTCGACGACCGGCGAGGAGGCGTTCGTGCCGGCGCCTCGGGTGACCGCGCTGGACCCGACGGGGGCGGGCGACGTCTTCGGCGCGGGCTTCGTGCTCGGCACGCTGTGCGAGTGGCCGCTGGACGACCGGCTGGCCTTCGCCGGGGTGTGCGCGGCGCTGGCGGTGCAGCAGTTCGGCGGCTCGCTGGCCGCGCCCGGCTGGGGCGACATCGCCGACTGGTGGCACGAGGTGCGCGCCTCGGCGGGCCACGGCGGCGCCTACGGCAGCTCGCTGGCCCGCCGCTACGCTTTCCTCGATCGACTGGTGCCGACGGTCCCGGTCGGGGCGGTGCGCCGTGCGGCCGCCACGATTGCCCGCTACGCCGACGTCGGCATGGCGCCGCCCGCTTCGGGGAAGCAGCCGGAGCGAGACCCCGCGCGCGCCGAGGACGACCCCCCGCCGGAGGACCCGGACACGCCTCGCGCGCCAGCGCAGAAGGAGTAGACATGACCGCCCAGCCGCGCGCATCCAGGACACTCCCCCTGTTCGCCGCGATCACCGCGATCACCGCGGCCCTGGCCGGGTGCGCGCCCGGCTCCTCCGCCCCGCCCGCCTCC
>NZ_POUD01000443.1 GCF_003236395.1 Nonomuraea aridisoli
CCGATGTGCTGGCCGCTCAACGCCGTGAACGCGCCCGCATCCGCAGCGAACGCCAGCATCGTTGGGGCCGTCCCCGCGACGAAGCCGCATGATCAAAACCGGTGAACGTTCGTGGTCAGCCCACTAGCTACGCCACTGATCGACGAGCCAGGCGCCGATCTCCGGCTCGGTCATCTCGGGGAATTCCTCGGTGAAGGTGATGAGCGCCCGCAACGCCTCGTCGCGATCGAGGCCGCGCGCCGCCGCCGCCTGCAGGTATTGCTGACGGGCGACGGTGGGCCGGCCTCCGCCCGCGCCGCGGCCGGGCAGACTGGCTCGCCACCGCGTGATCTCCTCCAGCCGGTCGGGGCGCCAGCCGGGGGATCCGTCGATGTCGACGTCAGGCTCGGGAAACGGGTGGCTCGAATCGGCCGGATAGCGCGTGCGCCATTTGTGCACGGCGTGCCGGCTGACTCCGAGCGCCTGGGCGATGCCGAGAACGCCGAGATAGGACCCGGTCATGGCGCGCACCCTCTGTCTTTCCGGCCTCCTCTGCCGATCTCATTACTACCACGCGGTCAACGCGTCCCCGAGACGCACCAAACATTGTCTCTCGCGTAGACGACTATAGGGAAGACCTATAACGTCGTCAACGGCGTGGACAACGATCAGGCTCCAGTGAACAGGCGGTTGAGGCCCACGTCCGTGTTCCACGTGCGGTGATGGGCCTCCAGCAGGTACGGCCGCAGGTGCTCCGTCCGCGCCTTGACGGTCTCGAAGTCGGCGCGGTACTTCTCCGCGAGCTCGGCCACGTGCTCGACCAGAGCCCGTTGGTCGATGGTCGTCAGCACCCGGTTCCTGATCACCACCCGGCTGTCCACGAAGACGTCGGTGACCGCTCGTCCCGACTCGGTGTGCACCAGCTGCCGCACCGGGCTGTTCAGCGGCACGAAGGTCGGGTTCGACAGGTCGAGCGTGACCAGGTCGCCCCGGAAGCCGACCTTGATCTGGCCGAGGTCGTCGTCGCTGCCGAGCGCGTGCGCGCCACCGCGGGTCGCCGCGCGCCACGCCTGGTCCGCCTGGTCGGGGCCGGGATCGACGCGACTGATGGCGGCCATCGAGGTGAGCAGCTTCATGGCCTGGAACATGTTCTGGGCGTCGCTGCAGAAGGAGTTGTCGCCGCCGAGCCCGAAACTGACGCCGGCCTCCTGGATGGCGTGGATGGGCGGGATGCCGCTCTTGAGCCGTCCATCGGGTTCGTTCCGCTCGGATCGAGGACGTCCGGCCCATCTCGGAAAACGGGCAGACCTATTCGCGCCTGGCCGTTGACGGGAAGCGCGCCAGCCCCACGCAGTTGGCCGTTGGCGGGAAGTGAGGCCAGGCCCACACATCTAGCCGTTGATGGGACAGCGGCCAGGCCCATACGCACCTGGCCGTCGACAAAGGGCTCGCTGATCCGCAAGCACAGCCAGTGGGCTGGAAGCCTCGCGGGACCCGTAGCGACGCAAAGGGGCATGGCCCGCACGGAAGAGTGGGCGAAGGGCTTCGCCAACAGCATGGCATGCACGACGGCCGGCAGCGTGGCCTCGACCCGGTCGAACCCCGTAGTCGGTGATGCGCTGGATCGTGATCGAGGAGCCCTCGACGTCGACCTTGTGCCAGGGTCGTTCAGAGGGCCGGGAGACGTGTGCGATCGCGATCGATCGGTGGGACATGATCGCGCACCAGGGACCGATCGAGAGGCCGGTCGCGAGGACGCTCGCGGACTGGTCCCGGGGTCGCTCGCGAGGTCGCTCGGGCGACCGATTGCGAGAAGCCGGGTGCTCTGGATCAAGGTGGCGGGGCAGGGCGCCTGTGCGAGCGAAGCGCCCTGCCCACCACGAACTACCCGTCGCAACGCTCACCAGGTCCACGCGGAAGAACCGGGGAACCAGACCGAACGGCACGGGCGTGCAGGTCAGGTCATCTGGTCACGCATGATCCCTGCCGACATTCACACGGTGGCAGCGACAGGTGGGCGCGTGCCCTCTGTGGGGACGCCGGCTCAGGGAGCGAGGCAACCGGTCAGCGGGATCTCGGTGGGCACTGCCAAGGTGGTGAGTTCGGTCGCGCTGCTGGTCACGCACTCGAGGAGAGCGACCGGATCGATGACGGCGTTCGCGGCCGGGGCCGCAGCGAACAGGCCTGCGGTCGCCAGTGCGGCAGCGGCGGCGATCAGGCGGGCAGGTCGACGCATGTGCATCCTCCAGAAATAGTTACGGACTGCGTCTGCAACACTACAGTCGGTAGTAAAGGATCGGTAGCGCCAACCGCGGTGTGTCACTCCCAGCTCATCATCACATCCACCCACCTCGACCGCACCAAAGACCATGCATGCCCTGGGCACTAGCCCATCCACCCCACCAAGCCACGATCCGCCCTTTCGTACGCGTGACCCCGCGACCGTGACCCCGTGACCCCGAAACCATGACCCCGTGCCCCGCGACGCGTGCACCGGCGCCTCGTGACCCGCGGACCCCATGGCCCGCAACCCTGTGAATCCGCGACCTGCGCGCGCGACCTTGGGACTTCTGTGACCTTGGGATCAGCTGATGGGGAGGGGTTCGTCGTCGGGGTCCTCGGTGAAGCCGGGCACCCAGCGGATGACCTCGTCGCGAAAGCGGGCCGTGGTGCCGAGCTGGCACAGCACGCCGATCCCCGCCGCGTGCACCCGGTGGATCAGCACGTACGACGGAGGCAGGTTGAGCTGCCGGACCACGTTGTTCGGCCGGAGGTCGGCGACGCTGGCCGCCTGCGTCTGCAGCCACGCCCGGCTGAACGTGAACTCCTCCACCGCCGTCGGCTCCACGTACGGCGCCAGGAAGGCCCGCAAGGCGTCGGCATCGATGTCGATGTCCTCGCGGATGAAGCCCTCACGTCGCAGGCCGGCCATCACGGTCTCCATGTCGCCCTCGTTGAAGATCCGCATCAGCTGCCCGAAGACCGTGGGATACCCGGCGGGCATCCGGTTGACCGCACCGAAGTCGAGGACGCCGAGCTTGCCGTTGGCGAGCATCCGGAAGTTGCCCGGGTGGGGATCGGCGTGGAGCATGCCGACGCGCGAGGGGGAGGAGAACAGGAACCGTACGAACAGCAGCCCCGCCCGGTCGCGCTGCTCCTCGGTGCCGTCGGTGATGATGCGCGACAACGGGGTGCCGTCCATCCACTCGGTGACCAGTACCATCTCGTTGGCCGCCACCACGTCGGGCACGTGGAAGTCGGGATCGCCGTCGAACGCGAGGGCGAAGGCGTGCTGGGCCTCGGCCTCTCTGAGGTAGTCGAGCTCCTCGGCGATGCGCTCGCGCAGCTCGTTCAGCACGGCCTTCATGTCGAGGCCGGGCAGCAGCGCGCCGAACATCTTGCCCAGCCGCGCGAGCTGGGAGAAGTCGCCGAGCAGCGCCTTGCCCGCCCCCGGGTACTGGATCTTGACGGCCACGTCCCTGCCGTCCCGCCAGACGGCGCGGTGCACCTGCCCGATCGAGGCGGCGGCCGTCGGCTTGTCGTCGAACGACAGGAAGTGGTCACGCCAGCCGTCGCCCAGCTGCTCCGTCAGCACCTTGTGGACGGTGGCGACGGGCAGCGGCGGCGCGGAGTCCTGCAACTTGGTGAGCGTGGCACGGTAGGGGCCGGCGATCTCCTGCGGCAACGCGGCCTCGAAGATCGACAGCGCCTGGCCGACCTTCATCGCGCCGCCCTTGAGCTCGCCCAGGACCTTGAAGACCTGCTCGGCGGTGCGCTGCTGGACCTCCTGCGCGACGATCTCCGCCGACTTGCCGCCGATGCGCTTGCCCAGCCCGAGGGCCGCACGCCCCGCGAAGCCGAGTGGGAGGGTGGCCAGCTTGGCCGAACGCGTGACTGCACGACGCGGAAGATCGCTCACATCGGTGCGCGGAACCTCGATGAGATACCGCTTCCCCCCTTCGTGGTCGTCCCCTGAGCACGTCAGTCGAGGTGAGGTGCCATGACCATTCTTAGCGAATATTGATTGTTTCGCATACAACGACATTGAGGGTGAACGCTCCAAGACCGCCTTTTCCATTGCCAATCAGGCGTTATGTCTACTGTGCCGTTGGTCACAACGGACTCCCGGCCATCGAGATGACCAAGCGCATGGCCGACGGCTGCCGCCGCGACCACGGCCGTGAGCGCCGAAGCACAGGCGATCTCGCCGGGGGGATAGCCGCCCAGCCTGGCGGTGACCATCGGCCAGGTGGGGTCGCGGTCGCGTCGTGTCAGATCGAGGCAGTGCAGGCACGCCGTGCTGCCGGGCAGGACCAGCGGACCGATGGTGCCGTACCCCTCGAAGGCCGTCACCAGCAGGTGGGGGATGCCCAGTGAGTTGAGGTCGTTGATCAGTAACCCGTCGAGGGGGGCGACCGGCGCGATGATGACGAGGTCGGGCCGGTCGGTCTTGTCCCCCAGGAACGGCCCACCGGCCAGGACGTTCACCGTCGGCTCCACCACCTCCCCTCGTCCCGGCGCCTCACCACCACGGTCAGAACCCGCCCCCGCGCTTCCGC
>NZ_POUD01000444.1 GCF_003236395.1 Nonomuraea aridisoli
CGCCACCGCCCTCCTGGTCGCCGGCCACCGCGTCGAGGGCCACGTCGACCTCGGCTCCACGAACCTGCTCGGCGTCACCGCGTGGGAACGCGGCTGACCGAAGCCGCCCGGCCCTCTCAGAGCGTCCGGTACATGACGTGCAGCCCGACGTAGCCCTTGGCCGGATGCCGGAACCCCTCCGGCAGCGTGCCCATCACCTCGAACCCCAGCGACCGGTACAGCCCCACGGCGCGTTCGTTCGTCTCCACCACCGCGTTGAACTGCATCACCCGGTAGCCCGCCGCCCGTGCCCACTCCAGCGTGTACGCGCACAACGCCCGGCCGACACCCCGCCCGGCGTGCGCCGGGTCGACCATGTAGCTGGCGCTCGCGACGTGCGACCCGTTGCCCATGTGGTTGCGGTTCATCTTCGCCGTGCCCAGCACCGCGCCCGAGTCGTCCACCGCGACGACCGTACGGCTGGGAGCGGAGAGCAGCCACCAGTCGCGGCCCTCGTCGCGCCCGAGGTCCGTCGGATAGGTGAACGTCTCCCCTGCGGCGACGATCTCGTGGAAGAACGGCCAGATGGCCGGCCAGTCGTCGGCGGTGGCTTCTCTGATCAGCATCCGGGAAGCATCCCACGTCCCCCGGTCACGCCAGATGGTGGACCTGGGTGAGGGGGAGCGAGACGGCCGGGGGCAGGCCCGCCGGGCGGCCGTCCACCAGGACGGGCCCGCCGTCGCGGGGCACGTGGACGTGCGGGACACGGGTGTTGCGCACCATGGCCGCACGGGTCAGCCCGCGTGCGCCGCTGACCGGCAGGTAGCTCGGCCCCCGGCGGCAACGCGCGCCGGGCGGCGGCGTCCTCCAGCGCCTCCGCCGCCACGAAGACGTGCGCCAGCCGGCGCGGCGCGTCCCCCATGGCGCCGAAGAACCGCCGGTACGCCCGCGGCTGCCCGGCCCGCGTGGACGCGGCCCCGGACGCGCTCACCCCCCACGCCACGAACCCCGACTTCACGACCAGTTCCGGCTTCGCGCCGAACCACGCCGGATGCCACACCACGAGGTCGGCGACCTTCCCGGGGGCGATGCTGCCGATCTGACCGGCCATCCCGTGCGCGATCGCGGGATTGATGGTGATCTTCGCGAGGTACCGCAGCACCCGCTCGTTGTCGTGGCCGCCGTTCCCCCGCGCGTCCTCCTGCTCGACCGCCTTGGCGTGCGCGGCGAGCTGCCAGGTGCGGCGGGCGGTCTCCCCGACGCGGCCCATGCCCATCGAGTCGGAGTTGACGATGCTCACCGCGCCGGCGTCGTGCAGCGCGTTCTCGGCCGCGATCGCGCTCGCCCGCACCCGGCTCGCGGTCACCTCCACGTCGCCGGGCAGCAGCGCGTTCTGCCGGTGCACGGTCATCGTCATCGGGAACAGCTCGGCCGCGGTGTTGACCGTGTACGGCAGCGTCGGCGTGGTCGAGGACGCCAGCACGTGCGGGTGGGCCAGGATCTCCAGCAGGTCGGGATGCCCGCCGCCGCCCTCGACGTGGTAGGCGTGCACGGTGCGCCCGCGCGTCGCGTCGAGGGTGTCGGCCAGCAGGCCCGACTCGTTGAGCGAGTCGGTGTGCAGCGCGACCGGCAGGCCGGCGGCGTCGGCCACGGCCAGGCAGGTGTCCACGACCGCGGGCTGCGCGCCGAAGTCCTCGTGCACCTTGAACCCGCCCGCCCAGGCGAGCACGGCCGCCTCCAGGGGCGCGCGGCGCACCGACGAGCCGCGCGCGAGGAAGGCCACGTTCACCGGCACCTCCCGCCACGCCTCGATCATCAGGTCGAGGTTGCGCTTGGGGTTCACGCCGATGTCCCACACGCCGCCGAGGCCCATGCCGACCACGGTCGTGACCCCGGCGGACAGCGCCACGTCGAGCAGCGCCGGGCTGGACAGGTGGACGTGCGAGTCCACCACGCCGGGCGTCACGATCATGCCCTCGGCGGGGATCATCGCCGTGTGCGGGCCGACCACGAGCTCGACGTCGTCCACCGCGTCGGGCGAGCCGGCCCGGCCGAGGCCGGCGATCCTGCCGTCCTTGATCCCGATGTTCGTCTTGACCACGCCGAGCAGCGGGTCGAGGACGAGCGCGTTCGTGACGATCATGTCCAGCTCGGACGAACGCGCGCCGCTGGTGAGCAGCAGTCCCTCGCGCACGGTCTTGCCGCAGCCGCCGAGCAGCTCGTCGCCGGCCTCGGTGTCGTCGCGTTCGACCTCGACCACGAGCCCGGTGTCGGCCAGGCGTACCCGGTCGCCGGTGGTCGGGCCGTACACGGCCGCGTACGTCGCCCTGTCGAAGCTCATCGTCCGTCCTCCAGCGTGAGCCGGGGCGCGGTGGCCGCGCCGCCCAGCCTGACCAGCCGCACCGTGATCGTCGCCCCCGGCGGGAAGCCCAGGCTGCTGCCCGCGGGCACGTCCAGCCGGTGACCGCGCGCCGCCTCCCGGTCGAACGCCAGCGCCGCGTTGGCCTGCCAGAACGGGTAGTGCGACGAGACGTGCACGTCCACGTCGGCGGTGTTGGTCACCTCGATCTCCAGCCGGGCGCGACCGGGCACCAGGCCGGTGTTCTCCGGCGCCGCCGGGATCACCGCCCCGGGGTCGCCGGGCTCCGGCTCCCGGCCGAGCGGGTCGTCGACGGCCACGAGCGCCGTCCCCGCCGGGAACAGCGCGTCCACCTCGACCCGGCGGACCAGCGCCGCGACGCCGGGCCGGGCGTCCTCGGCCCGCACCGCGCCGCGGCCCGCCGCGATCACCTCGTCCATCGGCAGCCCGTCCCAGGCCGCCTCGAACACCGCGTCGGCGACCAGCGCGATCACCTCCGGCGCGGACAACTTCGCGCCCCGCGCGCGGCGGCGGCGGGCCAGCTCGGCCACGGTGAACACGGTCAGCCGGTCGTGCTCCGCCGGAGTCAGATGCATCGAGGTCCTTACCAGTCGCGGACGAGTTCCATGGTGGAGCAGTGGATGCCGCCGCCGTTCTTCAGGATCTCGTCGTACGGCACCGGCACGATCTCCACGCCCTCGGCGGCCAGCCGGTCGGCGGTGCGGACACAGTGGGCCGGGAACAGCAGCCGGCGCGGCCGGACGGTGAGCGAGTTGCAGGCGTACTGCTCGTCGGGGTGCGGCGAGACGACCTTGATCCCGAGGTCGTCCAGCCGGGCCAGGAACTCGTACGGCAGGCGGTGGGTGTTGGCCAGCGCGAGGTCGTCGTCCACCATGTGGAACTGCCCGTCCACGTGGATCGTGTACCCGGGCAGCGGCACGGTCACCAGCTCGATGCCGAGCGGCTCCAGGATCGCGGCGAGGCCGCATAACCGCGCACATCGTGGAGTCATGCGATCGTCGAGCGGCCCGCAAATCAGGCAAAGTGTCATTGCCTTTGCCCTCGGCCGATTGCTGTGCTTGACTGTGGGCAGAAACGTTCTAGCGGTGCATAGGAGCCTGGCTCCGAACACCACATCCTAAGGCCGCCCCTGCGGGGCGGCCTTAGCGTTATGGTGCGGCCATGCAAATCTGCTACCTCGATGAAGCAGGCGGCTGCGAGGCACCCGACAGCAGCAATTCCGCGACTCCTGTCATGGCGATCGTTGGGCTGATCGCGGACACCTCCGTCATCCCCGCCCTCACCAGAGAGTTCCTCGCACTCAAGCGGCTGCACTTCCCGGGGCGGTTCAGCACCGGACCGGCTTTGGACCATATCTTGGTGGAGATCAAGGGCAGCGAAATTCTCCAGATGACGAGAGCGCAATCGCGCAACAAGCGTCGCCAAGCGCATCGTTTCCGCTTAGGGCTGCTCGACCTCGTGGAAGCACACGGATGCCGAGTGATAGGAAGAGTTTGGATCAAAGAACCGGGTAAGTCGTTGCACCCGCAAAAGGACTATGGCTATGCCGTTCAGAAGATAAGCACGCATTTCACGCAGTTCTTGGTGGTGCAGAACAGCGTCGGCATCGTCGTCGCGGACGGACGCACTCACCAAGCGAACCGCAGAGTGGCTCACTCGATCTTCACGCAGAAGTGGCGCACCGGCGGCGACCCCTACCCCGCACTTCGCGACGTTCCCCTTTTCGCCGCCAGCGACAACCACGCCGGTCTGCAGATCGCCGATCTGATCGCCTCGACGTTGGTCTTCCCCATGGCCGCCTCGGCGTACTGCACGCCACAACGAGCGAATCCGCATTCCTCGGGGCTCTACAAAGACGTGAGAAGCGAGTTCGGGGTCAGGCTGCAGAATCTCCAGTACAGGTACAGGAGCGAGACCGGACGCTGGCAAGGGGGTCTGGCGGTCTGCGACTACGTCGGCAAGCGCCCGGGGTCGCTGCTGTTCGCCCCATAGGAGCCTGGTCCGGGACCGTTGGGCGGAGGGATGCGACGCCCGGGTGCGCGGCATCCCTCCGGTGGGCCGGCGTACTACGCGGGCCTCATCCCGCGCCGGTCGGGGG
>NZ_POUD01000445.1 GCF_003236395.1 Nonomuraea aridisoli
GGACGTAGGCGCCTATCCGCTGCTCCGGAGTCGCCAGGTCCTTCAGTCTGGCCAGGCGGGTGGCGTCTACGGTGGGGTCGCCCCAGCAGTTGGCCACGAGCACGTCGGCTCCGGGCTCGCCCGCGGGAAGTGGGGCGAATGCGCCGGTGGCCCAGGGGTCGGGGTTGGCGTGCAGGGTGATGGGGACCGGGGCCGTGTTCCTGGCGGCGGCGATGAGGCGTTGACGGAGTGTGTTCGATAGCGCGACGCGGGTGGCGCGTACCTCGTCCGTCAAGGAGCCCAGGGCCTCCTCGATGGTGCCGGCGGACGGAGCGGCGGCGTTCGTCGGTGCGGCGGTCGTATGCGCGTTGCTCGTGTGTGCGTCGTTTGTATGTGTGGCGGTCGTATGCGGGGCGGAGGTCTTCGGGGGAGATGAGATGCCGTCTAGGGCGGCTTTGACCTGGGCTCTTGTCGCCTCGGGGTAGCGGGGAGCGCAGGCGGCGCAGAAGCACAAGGAGAGGAGGTCGGTGTCCACTGGGGTCCAGTCGGCTCCCGAGGTCTTCTCGTGGACGCTCTGGTGGGCGAAGCCCATGGGGCCGCAAGCCTCCAAGATCAGGCCGTCGGGCTCGGCCAGTTCCAGGACTTCCGTGACCAGGTGTTCGCAGTACTCGATGACGTCCTCGTGGGCCGGGCACAGTGCGTACGGGTACGGGTCGCCGAAGGCGTTGCGGACGACGAGGTCGGAGTTGGCGGCGCCGAGGTGGGAGTTGTGCGTGAGGACGGTCCAGGCGTGCACCTGGAGGCCGGCGGCTTTCAGAGCGTCGCGAGCCTGGAGGTAGGCGTCGGCGGGTGTCCACGTCGGCGCGGCGGGCACCAGGCGGCCCCATGAAGAAGGGCGGATCGGAAGGTAGACGGCCGGATATGGAACGTCCAGCACGCGGTGAGCCGGATGGTACGGGGTCGCCGCCCGGGTCGAGTGGTAGCTCGCCGCCAGGGCGACCGCCTGCACACCCAGATCGGCCAGGCGGGCCGGGGCAGTGGGGTCGCCGACCACGTCCCAGGGATAGAGGTAGGCGATGTTCACCAGCGGGGTCTCCTAGCCGAGAAGGAAGGATCGAAGCGTTGCATGTAGGACGTGTCGTCGCGGGCCCTGATCCCGCACGTCTCGTACTGCTCGTGCATGACGGCCAGCGCGTCCCGGTCCAGTTCCACGCCGAGACCGGGGCCGGTGGGCACCGCCACGGCGCCGTCGAGGAAACGAAGGGCGCCCGGCAGGACCACGTCCTGGCCGTCCTGCCACGGCGTGTGGGTGTCGCAGGCGAACGTGAGGTTCGGCGTGGCGGCGGCCAGGTGCGTCATGGCGGCCAGGCTGATCCCGAGATGGGAGTTGGAGTGCATCGACATGGCCAGACCGAAGGTGTCGCACATGGCGGCGATGTGCGAGGAGCGTGTGAGCCCACCCCAGTAATGGTGGTCCAGGAGGAGCACACCGATCGCGTGGGAGGCCGTCGCGGGTGGGAAGTGCTCGGACGCGACCACGCACATGTTCGTGGCCAGGGGCATCGGCACGGCCGCCGCCACCTCGGCCATGCCCGGGATGCCGGCGGTCGGGTCCTCCAGATACTGCAGGACGCCGTCGAGCTCGCGGCCCACCCTGATCGAGGTCTCCACGGTCCACGCCGCGTTGGGGTCGAGGCGCAGCGGCATCTCGGGGAACGCCTCGTGCAGAGCGCGAATGGCGGCGATCTCCACATCCGGAGGAAAGACGCCGCCCTTGAGCTTGATGGAGGCGAATCCGTACTCCTCGATGAGGAGTTTGGCCTGTGCGACGATTCCGGCTTCGTCCAGGGCGGCACCGAACCTGTCAGGCTCCTCGCCGGGGTGGCCGGCCCATTTGTAGAAGAGGTACGCGCTGTAGGGGACGGAGTCGCGGACTTTACCGCCCAACAGGTCCGAGACGGGCACGCCGGCTGCCTTGCCGCGAATGTCCAGGCAGGCCACCTCGAATGCGGAGAAGACCCGGTCGACGCTCTTTTCCTTGGTGGTACCGCTCCGACGTCCGGTGCCGACGATCGTGTCGATCCGGGCGTACATCGTGTTGAGAGCGTGGACGTCGAGGCCGACCAGTGCCTTCGCGCATTCCCTCACCCGGCCCAGATGGTGGAGATCGCCGTAGGTCTCGCCCAATCCGGTCAGTCCATCGTCGGTGACGACCTCGACAATGGTCCGGAGGGCCCAGGGTTCGTGGACGCCGGAGGCGTTCAAAAGGGGCGGATCCCGGAAAGCTACTGGCGTGACATGGACCTGCTGAATGATCAACGCGATCGCCGTCCATATATGTGAACAGTGGCCAGATTTGTGGACAAGTTGCCGCAACTGTAAGAATCAGGTTGAAGAAGTGTCAAGACTCCGAAGGGCCATTCGATGATCTACGGACACGACCCCAGGACCGGCGCGACCGTGGGCGCAGGCCTGCCCGAGACCGACAGTGCCGGGGTCGACTCGATCGTCTCCGCCGCAGCCTCCGCCGGGGCGGCCTGGCGCGCAATGCCGGCGGCCGAGCGGGCCGTCGCGCTCGAGGCCGTCGCCGACGCCCTCACCGCGCACGTGGACGAACTGTGGCAGCTCGCCGACCAGGAGACGGCTCTCGGTGAGGGGCGGCTGCGCGGCGAGGTGGCGCGTGCGGCCGGGCAATTCCGGCTCTTCGCCGAAGTGATCAGGGACGGCGGTTACCTCGAGGCGATCATCGATCATGCGGACGCTTCCCTGGCGCCGCCCCGGCCGGACGTACGCCGGATGAAGCGCCCGCTGCAGGGTGTCGTGGCCGTGTTCGCGGCGAGCAACTTCCCGTTCGCGTTCTCGGTGGCCGGGGGCGACACCGCCTCCGCGCTGGCCGCGGGCTGCCCGGTGGTCGTGAAGGCGCATCCCGGACACCCGAACACGTCCGAGCGGGTGGCCAAGATCCTGCAGGAGGCGCTGCCGTATCCGGAGCTGCTCGGTTTGGTGCAGGGCATGCAGGCCGGTGTTGATCTGGTGCAGCACCCCGCGGTGGTCGCGGCCGGGTTCACCGGGTCCGTGGCCGGGGGCAAGGCGATCCAGAAGCTGATCGACGAGCGCGAGGTGCCGATCCCGTTCTTCGGCGAGCTCGGAAGCGTCAACCCGGTGGTCGTGCTCCCGTCGGCGCCGGCCAAGGAGGTCGCTGCGGGGTTCGCCGGGTCGCTGACACTCGGAGTGGGGCAGTTCTGCACGAATCCCGGGCTCATGTTCGTGCCTGAGGACGACGAACTGCGTAAGGCGATCGTGGAGGCCGTCGAAGGCACGGCCGGTGGTCCCATGCTGGCCGAGCGCATCAGGGACGGCTACGTCGGCGGCGTGGAGCGGCTGGGCGAGCTGCAGCTGCTGGCCGAGGGCAAGGCGGGTGAGGGGCACTGGGCGGTCACGCCCAAGGTCTTCACCGCCGATCTCGGTACGTTCGCGGAGAAGCTGCCACACATCGCCGATGAGTGCTTCGGGCCGGCGTCGATCGTGGTGACCTACCGCGACGTCTCGGAGCTGCCGTCGGTGCTGGACCGGCTCGAAGGCTCGCTGACCGCGACCATCCACAGCAGCCAGCCGGACGAGGCCGCCGGCGTCGCCGAGGTGCTGACCAAGAAGGCCGGGCGGGTCATCTGGAACGGCTGGCCGACGGGGGTCGCCGTGTGCTGGGCCATGCACCACGGTGGTCCTTGGCCGTCCTCCACCTCGACCTTCACCTCCGTCGGGGCCACGGCCATCGACCGGTGGCTCGCGCCCACGGCGTACCAGGACTGGCCGGACGCCCTGCTGCCGGACGAGCTGAAGGAGGACAACCCGCTGTCGATCCCGCGCAGGGTCGACGGTCGCTTGGCCCTCTGAAACCGGATCCTCCGAGGCAGGTCGTCTGCGGGCGATCTCTGAAGGTGGTCGTCGACATGAGACCGGCCGAGCGCTGAGCGCGCTGGCCGCCCTTGGTCTGCCGGGGGCGTCGTCGTGCCGGCGCGCGGCCCTGCGCACATTGATTCCACGGCCACCGGGGTCGTGGGCCATCGGAAATCGTCGCGGTTCTCGGTGGTCCTCGATCCCGGTGGCTTCCGTGGCGGGACGGTGTCTTCCAGCGTGCACGGTGTCTTCCGGCGTGCATGGTTTGAGCCGGGTGTGCGTCCACGTGTGGGCGGTGCAGACAGGAATCGACGGCCGTAGTCGATGCCCTGGTGCTTTGGCTGCGTTCGGGTTCGCATGATCCTTCGTCGCAGTGGTTGCTGTGGAGGGCGTTGGGGGTGGCGCTGGGGTTCGGGTTGCGAGCAAGCACTGGGCGATCTGCGGTGCGGGTAACAGTGGGGCGCCCTAGGTTGGAGCGGCCTATGGGGCGTCCGGTTGGGGGTGGTGCTGGGGCCCTGGATGGCCAGTAATCGCTGGGGCGATCTGCGGTGGGGTTAGCAGGCACCTGCTG
>NZ_POUD01000446.1 GCF_003236395.1 Nonomuraea aridisoli
GCGGGGCTCCGGCGGGTGGCGGAGAGCGCCGGGTGGTGGTGGCCGTACGAGCGGCTGGCGATCGTCACGCGCCGGCCCGTCGAGCTGCACCTCGATGACATGGGGAGGCTGCATCGCGGCGACGGCCCGGCGCTGGCGTACGCCGACGGGTTCGCCCTGCACGCCTGGCACGGCATGCCCGTCCCCGCCGGGTTCGGGGCCACACTGGGCGACCTCACCCCCGAACGCATCCGCAACGAGCCGAACGCCGAGCTGCGCCGCGTCATGCTGGAGCACTTCGGCTTCGACCGCTACCTGGCCGAGTCCGGAGCGCGGCCGGTTCACTCCGACGAGACCGGGGTGTTGTGGCGGATCGAGCTGCCCGGCGACGAGCCGCTGGTCATGGTGGAGGTGGTCAACTCCACACCCGAGCCCGACGGCACCCGCCGCACCTACTTCCTGCGCGTCCCGCCGTGGGTCCAGCGGGCCCGTCAGGGCGTCGCCTGGACGTTCGGGACGACCGAGGAGGACTACCACCCCCGACGCGAAACCTGACCCGCCGCCTCCCCGCACCCCCCTGGATCAGGGAGTGCGGGGGATGCGTTCGAGGATGCCGCCGGTGAAGACGTCGTACAGGCCGAGCGGCTCCAGGTGGACGTAGCCGATGTGGCAGTCGCAGGCCGTGGCCGGGCACGGGCGGGGACGCAGGGCCGCGCGGTACGACCCGTCGTACAGGTTGCCCAGGACCTCCGGGACGAAGTGGCAGCGGCGGACCGTGCCGTCGCCGTACACGGAGATCACGCTGTCGCCGGTGCGGCAGGGCAGCCCGGCGCTGCGGTGCGGGAAGCGGCTGTAGGAGAAGAGCGGGTCGATCGCCGCCCACTCGGCCGCCTCGGCGTCGGTGTAGAGGCGGCCCTCCTCGGCGTTCACCCACACGTACGTCTCCGGCGGCAGATCGGCCCTGAGCCGGCGCGCGTGCGGCAGGTGCGCCGGGTCGCCGACGATGCCGACGCTGTGGCGTACCGGAAGGGAGCGCACCTTCGCCACGAACCGCTCGTACGGCACCTGCGTCGGGTGGTACGTCACCCACAGCGCCGCCCGTTCCGACGCCTGCGACAACCACTCGGTACGGCAGCTCAGGTTCGTCTGGATCGCGACCTTCGCGACGTGCGGCAGCCACGACAGCTCCACCAGCGCGCGCCGGTACCACGACCTGACCAGGCCCTCGCCCCACGGCGTGAACAGGATCGAGATCGGCGACTCCTGCGCCGCCACCCAGCCGGCGAACCGCTCCAGCGCGGCCCGGTCGGCGCGCAACTGCTCCGGCGTGTCGCGGCGCTTGGCGAACGGGCAGTAGGCGCAGTCGTAGTCGCAACTCGCGAGCGGCCCGCGGTAGAGGATGGTCAGCATGCCGTGTACGTCTCCATGAGCCGGCGCACCTCGGGCGAGAAGAGCGCCGGCCCGATCGCGTCGGAGTGGGCGAGCCCTTCCGGCGTGAGCGACACGGTCTCGTCGGAGATCGTCAGCCACGCGCGGAACTCGCTCAGGGGGAAGTCGTCGAGCACGTCCGTGCCGAACCGGTCGGCGTAGAGCCGCCGCGACATGCCCTCCGCCCGCAACAACGACTGCAGCAGGTGCCGTCGCCTGCGCTCGCCGGGGGAGAGGACGAAGCCGACGTTCGCCACGTCGAAGTCGTCGCGCGCCACGTAGTCGTCGATGATCGAGCGGACGTGGCGGGCGCCGACGGCGTATTCGAAGGAGTAGTGCAGCCCGCTCGTGTACGACCGCGCCCCGCAGCCGAGGCCCACCATGCCGTCGGTCTGGCAGCAGTAGTCGCCGCCGGACGCGCCGGAGCCCGGCAGGCGGAACATGCGCATCGAGACCTGCTCGTACCCGGCGGCCAGCAGATGGTCGCGGCCCAGCCGGTAGAGCTCCAGCCGCTGGTCGTCCCACGCCCGGCCCTGCTTGCCGAGCCCGGTCAGCGGCCGGACGTACAGCGGGTACAGGTAGAGCTCCTCGGGACGCCAGCCGAGCGCCGTGTCGAGCGAGTACAGCCACGAGCTCGGGGTCTGGCCGTCGATGCCGTAGATCAGGTCGATGTTGAGCACCGGCACGCCGGACTCCCTGATCGTGTCGAGCGCCGCGTCCACCTCGGCGCGTTTCTGCGGGCGCACGGCCGCGCGGGCCTCGGCGTCCACGAAGCTCTGCACGCCGATCGAGACCCGCGACGTGCCGCGCCCGGCCAGCACGGACAGGCGGTCGGGGGTGGCGGTGGCGGGGGACGTCTCCACCGACAGCGGGACGCGCGCCAGGTCGACGCCCATCGCCTGCTCGGTCAGGTCGAACAGCCGCTCCAGCTCGCCGGCGCTGAGGTAGGTCGGCGTGCCGCCGCCGAAGGCCGCCGTGGTGAACGCGGTCTCCTCCAGCGCGTCGCGCACCTGCCGCGCCTGGCGTTCGAGGGTGTCGAGGTAGGCCCCGACCAGCTCCTCCGGCGCGCCCGTGCGGGTGAACAGGTTGCAGAAGCCGCAGCGCATCTCGCAGAACGGGATGTGCACGTAGAGCGCCCCGGGGCGTTCGCCGGCCCAGACCTCCTTCAGATGCGGGCGCGGGTCGAGCGGCCGGTAGGCGGTCTTGTGCGGATAGGCGTAGACGTAACCCTCATAGGGCCGCATGTCGCTCCAGGAGAAACTCGGTGTAGGGGACCGTCCAGACGACCTCGTGGCCGATCCGGTGGCCGACGTGGCCGTCCTCGCCGTACGCGGTGCCGTGGTCGGAACAGACGATCACCAGGCACGGACGGCGGCGGCACATCAGCGCGTAGAGCCGGCCGATGTGCCGGTCGACGTAGCGCAGGGCGGCGGCGTGGCTCTCCAGCGAGTCGCCGGCGGCCCCGGGCAGGTAGAAGTGGTTGGGCTGGTGCAGCGCCGAGACGTTGACGAACAGGAACACCGGCTCCTCGCGGTCGCGCAGCACCTCGGCGGCGCGGTCGATCTGGTGCTCCAGCGAGGCGGGGCTCGTCACGCCGAACTCGGGCTCCCAGTGGCTCTCGGCGAACAGGCCGGGCAGCGCCGTGCCGAGCGGCGTCAGCTTGTTGAAGAAGCCCACGCCGCCGATGCAGACCGTGTGGTAGCCGGCCTGGGCGAGCCCCGCGGGCAGGTCGGGCGCGTCGAACACCCAGGTGTGCTCCGCCGTGGTCTCGCTGCCGGGGAACGTGGCCGCGAACAGCCGCGGGTGGGGCCCCGGGGTGACCGGCGTGGGCAGGAAACCGGCGAACATGGCGGCGTGGGCGGCGTAGGTGAAACTGCCGGGGGTGTGGCGGCGCTCCCAGCGCGCACCCGGCGGCAGCAGGCCGGTCAGCTCGCCGGCCTCGGCCAGCGCGGCGGCCACGTCGTAGCGCAGGGTGTCGAGCGTGACGAGGAGGATGTCGTGGCTGCCGACGATCTCACGCATGTTCACGGAGGACCGCCTCGACCTGCTCGTCATACGTAGTCCTGCTATTTCCGGAAAAATCCCCCAAGCCGGGCAGGAGGTCGCCGAACGCGTTCACCTCGGCCACCGCCACCGACCGCCAGTCGGCGCCCACCATCACGTCGACCCCGGTCGCCAGGCTGCCCGGGAAGCAGGCGGCGGCCCGCGCGCACGCCTCGGTCAACCGCTCCCACAGCGCGGCCCGCGACCGCACCGCGCCGAGGTCGCCGCGCGCGCCGCCGAGGTGCAGGTTGGTCATCGGCGTACGGCTCGTGCGCACCACGGCGTGCGTCGGCGTGCCGGCCACGGTGACCACCCGCAGGTCGAACGCCCGCCCGCCGAGCGACGCCTTCGGGAACCAGCGCTCGACGTGCAGCCCGTCGGGCGCCAGGTGGTCGACCAGCCGCCGCAGCTCCGCCTCGTCGGTCACGGTGCGGACCCGCAGTGAGTTGCACAGCGTCGCGCCGATCCAGGCGGCCGACGTGACGGCGTGCACCCGCCCGCCCTGGGCCTGCAGCGCGATCACCCCGGACGCCGACGAGCCGTGGGCCGGCTTGACGAACACCCGGGCCCAGCCGCGCGCCGCCATGCCGTCGCGCAGATCGGCGTACGACACCGCCTCGAACGCCTCCGGCACCGGAACCCCGGCCGCCGCGAGCACCGCATGGCAGCGGCGCTTGTCGAACATGGTCAAGATCTCCCCGACGTCCCCCAGCATCCGCACGCCGGCGAGCGCCGCCACCCGCTCCAGGCCGGCGGCGAACGCCTTGTACCAGGCCGCGCTCCCGCCGACCCGCGCCGGATCGCCGGGCCCCCGCAGCAGCGCGTCGACCTCGGCGTCCTCACCCGGCGAATCCACCCGCACCAGCGCCCCCGCGGGCGCGCCCACCTCCCGCCCTGTCTCCTATACACATCT
>NZ_POUD01000447.1 GCF_003236395.1 Nonomuraea aridisoli
GCGGGGGGACGGGGAGGCGTTCGGGCGGCTTGTCGGGCCGTTGCGGGACGAGTTGCGGGCCCATTGTTATCGGATGCTGGGGTCGGCACATGACGCCGATGATGTCGTACAGGAGACGTTGGATCGGGCGTGGCGGGGGTTGGCGCGGTTGGAGGATCGCGGGTCGGTCCGGCCGTGGCTTTACAAGATCGCGACGAACCGTTCGCTCACCCTGCTCGAACGCAGGGCCCGCCGTGAGCTGCCCGCCGACCTGAGCTCGGGCGGCGTGCCGGCGGCTGAGGCGGCGTGGCTGGAGCCGTACCCGGACCGGTTGATGGGGTGGACGGCGGAGCTGGGGCCGGAGGCGCGGGCGGTGGCGCGCGAGAGCGTGGAGCTGGCGTTCGTGGCGGCGCTGCAGCATCTCACGCCCGTGCAGCGCGCCGTGCTGCTGCTGCGGGACGTCCTCGGGTACGCCGCGCAGGAGGTCGCCGGCCAGCTGGACACCACGGTCGCGGCCGTCAACAGCGCTCTGCAGCGCGCCCGCAAGGCGATGGACGGCCTGCTCCCCGAGACCACCCAGCGGCAGGAGCTCGAAGAGCCGGGCCGGCGGGAGCTCGCCCGCCGGTACGCCGCCGCCTGGGAGGCCGGCGACGTCGACGCCATCGTGGCCATGCTGACCGAGGACGCGAAGTACTCGATGCCGCCCGTCACCGCCTGGTACCGCGGCCGGCCGGGCATCCGCGCCTTCCTGCTGGACGGGCCGCTGCGGTGGCGCTGGCGGTTCCTGCCGGCGCGGGCCAACGGGCAGCTCGCGTTCGGCACGTACCTGTGGGACGACGCGAAGGCCGCGTACGCTCCCGGCGGGCTGGACGTGCTGGTCGTGCGCGGCGGCGAGGTCGCGGAGGTGGTGTCGTTCCTGGAGGCGGACCTGACCGAGTTCGGCCTGCCCGCTGAGCTGGGGAGCGATGAGTTTCCGGAGTGGCGCGGGTTGTAGTCCCGTCAGGAGTTCCATCCGAAGGGAGACCATCGTCATGTCCACCGACGAAGAGCGGATCCGCGCCCTCATCGAACGCTGGGCCGAGGCCGTGCACGCCGGCGACCTGGACGGCGTGCTCGCCGATCACGCCGCCGACATCGTGATGTTCGACGTGCCGCCGCCGCAGGAGGGCGTCCGGGGCATCGAGGCGTACCGCAAGACGTGGCCGCCGTTCCTCGAATGGCAGCTGGGGGAGGGCTCGTTCGAGATCCTTTCGCTGGAGGTCACCGCGGGCGTCGACGTGGCGTTCGCGTACGCGCTGCTGCGCTGCGGGACGGGCGCCGACGACCCGGACGTGCGCCTCCGGCTGACGTTCGGCCTGCGCAAGGAGGGCGGCCGGTGGGTGATCGCGCACGAGCACCACTCGTTCCCGCTCGCCGACTCGGCCGCGGCCGAGCAGGAGGTGCGGCGGGTGCACCAACGCTGGTACGAGGGCACCGCCGCCGGTGACCTGGACGGCATGATGGCCGCCGTCGCCGACGACGTGGTCTCGTACCAGCAGGAGACGCCCCTCCAGTACGTCGGCAAGGACGCGGTCCGGCAGGTCTGCGCCCGCGGTCTCGACGCCGCCGGCGACGACGGCGTCACCCTGGCCGTCCCCGACCTCAAGATCCTCGCCCGGGACGACCTCGCGGTCGCATGGGGGCTCGACCGGGTCCGCGTCGGCGAATCCGCCGAGAGCTGGTCGCGCGCCACCAGGGTCTTCCAGCGGCGGGGCGGCGCATGGGTGATGGTCCACCAGCACCTCTCGGTGCCCTACGACCCCACCACCGGACAGGCACGCACCGACCTACGGCCCTGACCGTCAGCCCCGCTCCGCAGCGGCGGAAAGCCAGGACCGTCGGTGCTGCTCTGCGGCGGCGCAACGCAAGGACCGTCAGCGTTGCTCTCCGGCGGCGGAAAGCAAGCCGTCGAGCGCCCGCTGGGAGGTCCGCAGCCGTTCGATCGTCTCGGCGATGCGGTGGCGCTCCCGCCGCAGGCCGGCGATCATGCCCGGGCAGGCCTCCGGCACCAGGCGGTCGCCGTCGTCGTGGACGCAGTCGAGCAGCCGCGCGATGACCGTGGTGGGCAGGCCGGCCGCGAGCATCGCGCGGATGCGGCGCACGGCGGCCACGTCGGCGTCGCCGTATTCGCGGTAGCCGTTGGGCAGCCGGAGCGGGCGCAGCAGCCCCTGCTCCTCGTAGTAGCGCAGCAGCCGCCTGCTCACGCCGGTCTCGCGGGCGAGGTCACCGATCCTCATGCGCTCCCTTGACCTTCACATCGATGTGACGCCTTACGGTCACGGCAACAACGAGGAAGGAGCCGATGATGCCCGGAGTGGTGATCGTGGGGGCAGGGCCGGGGATCGGGCGGTCGGTCGCCCGAAGGTTCGCGAAGGAGGGGCTGCCGCTGGCGCTGATCTCGCGCGGCGGCGGAACGCTCGGCGTGGAGGGGGCGCTCGGCTACCGGGCCGACTGCGCCGACGAGGACGAACTGCGCGGCGCGCTGGACGCGGCGGTGGGCGAGCTGGGCACGCCCGACGTCGTGGTCTACAACGCCGCGGTCGTCCGCCCCGACTCGCCCGGCGAGGCGACGGCGCGGGCACAGCTCGACGCCTGGGCGGTCAACGTGGTGGGCGCGCTGATCACCGCCGCGCACGTCGCCCCCGCGATGGCCCGCAGGGGCGGCGGCACGTTTCTCGTCACCGGCGGCATGCCGCGCCCCAAGGCCGCGTACGTCAGCCTCTCCCTCGGCAAGGCCGGCGTCCGGACGCTGGTGACGATGCTGGACGAGGAGTACGGCCCGGCGGGGGTGCACGTGGCCTCCGTCACGGTCGACGGCCCGGTCGCGCCCGGCACGCCGTTCGCCCCGGACGACATCGCCGAGCACTACTGGCTCCTGCACACCCAGCCCCGCGACCGCTGGGACCACGAGATCCTCCACACAGACCACTGACCACGCCCCCACCCGGGGTTCCTGCCGGCGACTCACCTCCCGGGACTTCCTGGTCTGCAGCTCACCCCGGGACTCCCAGGTCGCTGACTCACTCCCCGGTGCTTCGTGTCCTGCGGCTCACTCCCCGGGGCCTCTTGCCCGGCGGCTCATGCCACGAGATCTACTGGCCTGCGGCTCGCCCCCCGGGCCTTCTGTCCTGCGGTCGCCTACCGGGATTCCTGGCTTGCGGTTCACCTCCCGGTATCCCTGTTCGGTGGCTCACCTCCCGGGCTGCCCGGTCGGTGGGTCAGTTCGGGGCTGGGAGGAGGGTGAACGCGGTGGTGGCGGCTACGCGGCCGTTGACGATCACCTCCAGCTCGCGGGGTCCCGGTGAATCGTCCCGTGTTGTCACCGGGCGGAACGAGTGGGTCTTGCGGACGGTGAACGTCGCCCCGGCCCCGTCGGCCTCGCGTTGCCCCAGGTGGAAGACGCGTCGCGACCCCGGCCGCCGGATGGCGTATTTCAGCAGCACCGGGCCGGGCGCCCCCGCCGTCACCGTGACCGCGAACCCCAGGCGGTCGCCGACCGCCACGGCGTCGGACTCCAGCGTCAGCACGTCGACCGCGCCGCTTCCCGGGGTGGCGCCCACCAGCGCCAGCGCCTCAGGATGACCGGCGCGCAGCAGCCCGCGCACCGCGTGCCGCAGCACCGCCTCGACGTGGGAGCCACCCTCGGCCCGCCACCGGGCCAGCAGCTCCAGCGCCGCCTCGGGATGATCTTTCGCCAGGTCGTTGACGTGGTTGGCGACCGAGCGGCGGACGTATGCGCTCGGGTCGTCGCGCAGCCGGTCGAGCAGGGGCAGCGTCGGCCCTGGCGTCATCAGCCAGCCGACGCGCCCCGCCCACGGCAGCCGCGGGCGCGACCCCTCGGAGGCCAGGCGGCGCAAATGCTCGTCGGGGGACGTGGCCCAGTCGTACATGATCGCCAGAGCTGCGTCGCGGTGGCGCTCCAGAAAGGGCCGCACGGCGAACTCGCCCGTCGCGTACGGGGTCAACGCGGCCAGCGTGGACATCCCCGCCTCCAGGTGGTCGAGCCCGCGGGCGGCGGTGTGGTCGGTGGCCGGCCAGCCGCTCCACATGTCGAGCGTCACCTGCGACGCACACGCGCGCACGATCTCTGCGGCCTGCGGATAGGGGAGAGGCAGCGCATCGTGCAGGGCCGCGGCGACGTGGGCGACGCGCGCCTTGAGCTCCAGCTCGTCGAGCCCGTCGAGGGCCCGCGCGGTGAACCGGGCCTTCGGGAACGACCCCCAGGTCGCCGTCAGCCCGTCGGCCAGCACCGACACGGACGCAGCGTTGATCATCTCTTTCAGCGGTTGAGCCACGCGCACACTCTGCCAGCCGCCACCGACAATCCCACCGGCCAGTCCCAGTCCGGCGGTGCGGGTCGGGCGGTAGGGGGT
>NZ_POUD01000448.1 GCF_003236395.1 Nonomuraea aridisoli
CCACCGGCCAGAGCGACAGCGGGGTGTCGGAGATCCTCGCCATCGACGAGCGCCGCTACCTGGCGCTGGAGCGTTCCTGGATCGAGGGCGTGGGCTACCGCGTCCGGCTGTACGAGATCGACCTGCGCGGCGCCACCGACGTCCTCGGCCGCCACTACCTCGGCGGGGCGCCGTACCGGCCGGTCACCAAGCGCCTGGTGCGCGACCTCGGCGACTTCCGGCCGCCGGTGCAGAACCTCGAGAGCATGGCGTGGGGGCCGCGCCTGGCCGGCGGGGAGTGCACGCTGGTGATCGGGTCGGACGACAACTTCGACGCCAGGGAGACGACCCAGTTCATGGCCTTCGGCGTACGCGGCTGCCCTTGAGCCTCACACGCCGTGTATGCGGCGGCCGGTGATCTGGTGCGGGGAGATGCGGATGTAGAGCCGGCGCTCGCCGCCGGCCCACGGCGTCACCCCCGCCCCGGCCACCTCGTCCACCTCCTCCGGCGGCACGTGGTGCGCCGGGCCCTGCACCAGCACGCTCCACCCCTCGCGGTTCGCCTCGTCGATCCGGTCGACCTCGAACCCGATCTTGATCTCGACGCCCTCCACCCCGCTGCGCAGCTCCTTGTCCATGGGGCCGCCGGCGGCGGTGCGGAAGACGATGTCGCCGCGGTGCATCTTGTAGTTGACCGGGAGCACGGTCAGCCCCTGCAGGCCGTTGAACGCCACCCGCCCGATGCCGCCCGGCTCGATCAGCCGCAGGGCCTCGGTCTCGTCCAGGCGCTCCAGCGTCGGGTGCGCCATCGCCGGGCCATGACCCGGCGGATGGTCACGACCGCCGCCCAGCAGCTCCGATGCCGTGGTGTCCAGCGCGTTGGCCAGCCGGTAGAGGGTGCCGGTGTCGGGGGAGTCGGCGTTCTCCTCCAGGTACTTCAGATAGCCCGGCGACATCTGCGCCTTCTCGGCGACCTGCTCGCGGGTCAGGCGGAGCCGCTCGCGGTGGTGGATGATGCGCCGTCCGAGATCGCCGGTGCCTGACATGATCGGTTCTCCTCGTGCGTAGGAACGCCGCGGGACGCCGTTCACGCGGGCCTTGCGGTGGTCGGCGTCGATGAACACCCGGCGCCCCCGGTAGTGGATCGGCACGGTCACCAGGCCGAGCCGGTCGGGCACCGCGGGATCCAGCCGCAGCCCGTCCCGCCGCAGCTCCAGCCCGAGGTAGCAGCGCTGCAGCAGGTCGAGCGTGCCGCCCATGGCGCCCAGGTGGATGCCCTCGGCCGTGGTGCCGCCCTGCACGTCCTCGACGTCGCTGGCCAGGGCCTCGGTGAAGAACATCCACGACTGCGGGCGGTTCGAGCGCGACAGCACCCACGCGTGCACGACGGCGCTCAGCGTGGAGCCGTGGCTGGTGCGCTCCAGGTAGTACGCGATCGTGCGCGCGATCAGGTCCGGATCGACCGGGTAACCGAGCCGCTGCATGATCTCGCCCAGCTCGCCCGAGGACAGCAGGTAGAAGATCATGAGCGTGTCGGCCTGCTTCGACGCCTTGTAGCGGTTGACGTCGTCGCCGTCGGCCTCCAGCGCCCGGTCCAGGCGGCGCACGCCGCGGTAGCGGCCCCAGTCGAGCTCCAGCAGGTCGCCGTACCCGGTGAACTGGCTGATGACGCCGTCGTGGAAGTCGACCCGCATGTGGCGGCTGATGTCGTCCCAGCGGGCCAGCTCGTCCGCCGAGGGCGCGAGATGCGGGACGATCTGCGCGGTGTCGCGGGCCCGCAACATCAGCCACGCCGTCATGACGTTGGTGTAGGCGTTGTTGGCCAGGCCGGGGACGGCGGCGTCCGGATAGGCGTCGTGGTACTCGTCCGGGCCCATCACCCCGCGGATCTCGTAGCGGCCGTCGGTGCGCACGGCCAGCGAGGCGAAGAACCGCGCGATGTCCAGCAGCAGCTCGGCGCACCACGTCGGCATGGAGCCGGTGGCCAGGTAGTGGTGCCAGACGTTGTAGGCGATGGCCAGGCCGACGTGGCGCTGCAGGCGGGAGTTGTCCGGCAGCCAGTTCCCCGACGCCGGGTTGAGGTGCACGGTCTGCGTCTCCTCGCGCCCGTCGCTGCCGCTCTGCCACGGGAACATCGCGCCCTCGTACCCCGCCTCCCTGGCGGCGTCCCTGGCCTCGGGCAGGCGACGCCAGCGGTAGCGCAGCAGACCGCGCGCGATCTCCGGGAAGCGCAGGTCGAGCCAGGGCAGCACGAACAGCTCATCCCAGAACACGTGCCCCCGGTACGCCTCCCCGTGCAGACCGCGCGAGGGCACCCCGGCGTCGAGGTCGGCGGTGTGCGGCGACAACGTCTGCAGCAGGTGGAAGATGTGCAGGTGGACGATCTGCGACAACTCCGGGCCGTCCACGTCGAGGCAGGCGTGCCGCCACAGCCGCTCCCAGGCGGCCTCGTGGCGGGCCAGCAGCTCGCCGAAGCCCGGCGCCCGGCGTACGTGCCGCAGCGCCGACGAGCGCGGGTCGTGGCTGGCCGGGTCGCGCGACGACGTCAGCGACACGATCTTCGTCAGGACGGCCGGCTCGCCCTGGGCGAGGTCCAGCACGTGCTCGTAGCTGACGTGCCCGAGGCCGAGCGACGGGTGGGTGGCGGGCGCGTCGCCGTCGATCCGGGCGGCCAGCGCCACGGTCACGTGCGAGGCGCGCGTGGACGCCGTCAGCCAGGCCAGGTCGCCTTCGGAGCCGGTCGCGTGCCCGATGAGGTGGTCGCCGCGCAGCGCGCGGTAACGGGCCACGGCGCAGTTGCGCACCCGTCCCTCCAGGCCGGTGCTCACGCGCAGCGGCCCCGACCAGTTCTCCGCGATGAACGTGGTCTCCATGGCGGCCAGGTACGGGTCGGCCATCGACACCAGGCGGCGCTGGAGCACCCGCGTGATCCGGCCCTCGCCGTCGCGCCAGCGCAGGTCGCGCAGCAGCAGGCCGCGCCGCATGTCCAGCTCGTACCGGTAGAGCGGCAGGTCGGCCGCGTCCGGGCGGAACCAGCCGGACCCCGGCGTGGCGAACGTCAGCGGCAGCCAGTCGGGCAGGTTGACGATGTCCTCGTTCGTCACCGTACGCCCGGCCACCACCGAGTCCAGGCGGTCGTAGCAGCCGGCCATATACGTGCCGGCGGTGCGCGGGCCGTTCTCGGGAGTGGCGCCGCGGGTGGCGAAGCGGCCGTTGCCCAGCGTGCACAGCGCCTCGCGCAGGCCCTCGCCCTCCGGGTGGAAGCCGTCGTAGGTCAGGATCCAGGCGTTCATCTCCGCCCCACGGGCACCCGTCCGGTCACGTCGGCGTCGGCCAGGTCCGCCACCACGACGTCCGCGCCGGCGGCGAGCATGGTGGCGGCCTGCGTCTCGCCGCGGTCCACCGCCACCACCAGGCCGAAGCCGCCCCTGCGGCCGGCCTCGACGCCGGGCAGCGCGTCCTCCACGACCGCGACCTCCTGGGCGGGCAGCTCCAGGCGGCGCGCGGCCTCCTGGAACAGCGCCGGGTCCGGCTTGCCCGGCAGGCCCAGCTCCGCCATGTCGTTGCCGTCCACCAGCACGTCGAACAGGTGCAGCAGCCCCGCCGACGCGACGATCGCCCGGCAGTGCCGGCTCGCCGACACCACCCCGGTGCGGCAGCCGCGCCGCCGCAGCTCGTGCAGCAGGGCGACGGTGGACGTGAACGGCGCCGCGCCGCACCGGTCGATCTCCTGGCGGAACAGCGCGTCCTTCGCCAGGCCGAGCCCGTGCACGGTCGGCGCGCCCGGCTCGTCGTCCGGGCCGCCCTCGGGCAGCGAGATGCCGCGTGAGGCGAGGAACGTCCGCACGCCGTCCAGGCGCGGGCGGCCGTCCACGTAGGCCAGGTAGTCGGAGGGCAGGTCGAACGACGCCGACCGGCCGCGCAGGAAGGCGTCGAACACGTGTTTCCAGGCCGCGGCGTGGACGCGCGCGGTATCGGTGACCACTCCGTCGGTGTCGAAGACGACAGCGCGCAGGTGGGTCAGGTCAAAAGTGGCCATATCGGACGCATACCCGCCCAAACGCTCCCCAGCCCTGCGATCGCCCCCCGAATGACCTGCACGGACGTGCGCCGAGCCGGACCGGGGTACGTCTTCCGCGTCAGGCCGCCGTGTGTCGCCAGGAGGGTGCCGGTATGAGCTCGTTCACAGGCAGATCAGAACCGCCCCCAACGAGACCCGCGACAGGCGCCCCCGGACCGGATGGGGTCGGGCCGGGTGCGCTCGGCGCCACCGCGCCCAGGCCGGAGGCGGGCGTGCTGGGGGCCGCCGCGCCCAGGCGGGAGGCGGTCGAGCCGGGCGTGTCCGGGGTCGCCGCGTTCAGGC
>NZ_POUD01000449.1 GCF_003236395.1 Nonomuraea aridisoli
AGATGTGTTTAAGAGACAGACCACGGCGGGACGCTGCGTGTTGTCCGATATCGGATAGCTTGAGTGGAATGTCGATTCATGGTGTGCATCTCGTCGGCAGCGTTCCTCTCGCCGACGCGGAGGAGGTCTTCCGTACGGTGGCGGCCCGGCTGGCAGATCACCTGCGCCGCGTCCCGGACGGCGAGACGGGGGTACGGGCCCGCTGGACGGCCTGGCAGCGCGCGGTCTTCGAGCGGACCGCTGGGTTCGTCACCGATGAGGTGGAACGTGACGGCTACACCCGAGGGCTGAAGTTCCGGCTGCGCGAGGGGTTCGACCCGGCCCGGCTGAGCTTCGGCGCGCTCGGCTACGCGGCGGCGGCGCGCGCCTCCTGGGAGGTCTTCCAGCGCCTGCGCGACGACGGCGTGCTGCCCGACCTCCGTTTCCAGGTGAGCCTCCCGACGCCGATGGCTCCCGTACGGCTGTACGTCGACCCCGGCTCGCAGGCCGCGGTCGAGCCGGCGTACGAGGCGGCCATGCTGCGCGAGCTCGAGCTGATCGCCGAGACCGTCCCGCACGACCGGCTGTCGATCCAGTGGGACACGGCGGTCGAGTTCGGCATGCTGGAGGGCGTCTTCCCCCATTGGCTGCCCGACCTCGAACAGGGCATCCTCGACCGGCTGACCCGCCTGGGCGACGCGGTCCCCGCGGGCGCGGAGCTCGGCTACCACCTGTGTTACGGCGACAGCGGGCACCGCCACTTCGTGCAGCCCAAGGACACCGGCCGTCTCGTGGCCGTCGCCAACGCGCTGGCCGACCGGCTCGCCCGGCCGCTCGCGTGGATCCACCTGCCCGTCCCGATCGACCGTACGGACCCGGCGTACTTCGCCCCGCTGCGCGACCTGCGGCTGCCCGCCGGCACGGACCTCTACCTGGGGCTCCTCCACGCGACCGACGGCCTGGACGGCGCGCGACGGCGCATCGACGCGGCACGGACGGCCGTCGGCGCGTTCGGCGTGGCCACGGAGTGCGGCTTCGGACGCCGCCCGCCGGAGTCGATCCCGTCCCTCCTCACCCTGCACGCCTCCGCCGCCACCCTCTGAACCGCGGCGCGCGGGCCGGCAAGGGCACCTCGCGGAGCGTGCCCCGCCAGTCACCGTGGTAGTCGGTGAACGACTCGACGGCCGCCTCGACCCGTTCTTCCCCGCCGGCGATCAGGACGCCGGTGAAGCGGACGTAGTCGCCGATGACCGTCCCCCTGGGGCCGCCGTCCCAGCGAGCGAGCAGTGTGAACTTGCGCGCCTGGACGGGTGCCTCCCGGCCCGGGAAGCGCTCGTGCACGACGGTGCGGAAGACGCGCAGGAGCGGCGGGTCGTCGTCGCTCAGGACGGGCCCGCTCCAGCAGCTCCACGCCACCACGCTACCGGTACGGCCCAGGGTGGATCGGTAATGTCGAGTGAGGGCATGACGTTCTGGGCTGAGGAGGCGCAGATCATGCACTGGCACGCGTACCGGTGGACGGGGGCGGGTGCCGACCGGGACGACGAGGAGGAGCGCAGGCCGTCCTCGCCGGAGTTCAGGTCCTCGGCGCTGCCGCCGATGCTCACGGGCGACTGGCTGGCCAAGCCCGCCTCGCGGATCGCGGCCGGCTTCGACGACGTCGAGGAGGCGGTGGCGTGGCTGGCTGCCGAGTACGGCAAGGTGCGCGGGGCGCTGCTCCACCCGGAGGGCGTCCCCCTCGACGAGCGGCTGGCGAACGCCCGCGACCTCCTGCCGCGCGGCGTGGACGTCCAGTGGGGCGAATGGTTGCGGGGCGGGCGGTTCGTCACCATCGGCGTGATCTGCTGCCCGAACCGGCACGCCGCCCACCCCTGCCCCACCGGCCGGTGAGCGTTCAGTCGGCGGTGCAGGGCGGGGCGTAGGGACGGCCGGGGACGTACCGGGACCACTCGGCGCGGGTGATCGACGTGCCGGACGCCTCGCAGACGTTCGCGGCCGCCTGCTCCACGTTCAGCCCCCACAACTGCGCCGCCGTGCCGGACGCACTCGCCAGGACCGTGCCGTCGGGGCCGAACTCCACGTCGCGCACCACGTCGCGGCCGGAGAACACGGCCCACAACGCCGGGCGGGCCGGGGTGACGACGTTCCAGATCCGCAGGGTCGCGTCGCGGGAGGCCGTGACGAGCGTGCGGTCGTCGGGGCCGAAGGCGACGGCGGAGACGCCGGCGGTGTGCCCCGGCAGGTCCGCCAGCCGCTTCGGGCTCTGCGGACGGCTGACGTCCCACAGTCGCGCGCCGCCGTCGGACGACGCCGTGGCCAGCTTCTTGCCGTCGCGGCTGAAGCCGAGGTCGAGCACACCGCCGGTGTGGGCGGCGAACGACCCCAGGTCACGCGGCTCGGCCGGGGTGGAGACGTCCCACAGCCGTACGGACGAGGTGCCCGAGCCGACGGCGACGACGCGGCCGTCCGGCCGGAACACCGCCGCGCTCACCCGCGCGTCGCTCTGCCCGAGCGCCGCGACCCGCTGCGGGGCGGCCGGGTCGGCGACGTTCCACAGCAGCGTCCTGCCGTCGCGGCCGGTCGTCACGACCATGCGGCCGTCGGCGCTGTAGGCGGCCGTGCGCACGCCGTCGGTGTGCCCCGTCAGGGTGCCGAGCTGCTTCGGGGCCACGGGGTCGGCGACGTCCCACAGGCGTGCGGTGCGGTCGAGCGAGGCCGTCAGCAGGCGGCGCCCGTCGGGGCTGAACGCGGCCGCCGTGACGTGGCCGGTGTGCCCGGTCAGGGTCGACTGCGGGGTGCTCACCGCGGGGTCGGAGACGTCCCAGAGGCGTACGGTCCTGTCGTCGGAGGCGGTGGCGAGCACGCGGCCGGCCTTGTCGATCGCCAGCGCGCCCACCGCGCCGGTGTGGCGGGCCAGCCGGGCGCGCGGGGCGACGCGGGCGGCGTCGGCGGCGTTCCACAGCCGGGCGATCCCGTCGGCGGAGGAGGTGGCCAGGTGCCGGCCGTTCGGGCTGAACGCCACCCCGGTCACCGCGTCGGGGAAACCCGCCAGGGACGCGACCAGCTCCGGGGCCTGCGGATCGGCCACGCTCCACAGGCCGACCGTGGCGTCGGCGGAGGCGCTGGCCAGCACGCCGCCGTCGGGGCTGAAGGCGATGTCGTCCACGGGGTCGCCGTGCCCGCGCGCCGTGCCGACCAGCTTGGCCGCGGTGATGTCCCACAACTCGACCGCGCCGGTGCCGGAGGAGGTGGCCAGGTGCAGGCCGTTCGGCGCGAACGTCACGCCGCGCACCCCGCCCTGCCCGGACGTCAGCACGGCCAGGCTCGCCGGTCGGGCCGGGGTCAGCACGTCGAGCAGCGTGACGGTGCCGGCCGCGGAGGTGAGCGCGACCATGCTGCCGTCGGGGCTGTAGGCCACCCGGGCGGGACCGGTCTCCTGGTCGCGGACGGCGACCTGGCGGGCGCGCGCCGGTTCGGCGACGTCCCACAACCGCATCGAGCCGTCTCGCGACGCGGTGGCCAGCACGTCGCCCTTCGGGCTGAACGCCAGCGAGCCGACCTCGTCCTCGTGGCCCTTCAGCGTGGCCAAGGCGCGGGGCGCGGCCGTGTCGGAGACGTCCCACAGACGGGCCGTGCCGTCGGCCGACCCGGTCGCGAGCACCCGGCCGTCGGGGCTGAACGCCGCCGCGGCCACGCCGCCCGTGTGCCCCTTCACCACGCCCAGGCTCGCCGGGCGCAGCGGGTCGGTGACGTTCCACAGCCGGGCGGTGGAGTCGCCGGAGGCGGTGACGGCGACCCGGCCGTCGCGGCGGTAGGCCACCTGCTGGACGGGGGCGGTGTGGCCGATCATCCGGCCGCCGGCCGGGCGGGAGAGCGAGCCGAGCAACGCCCCTCTGGCCTCCGGGGTGGCCGACAGGCGGTAGGCGGCCAGGGCCAGCTGCGCGCCGAGCGAGGTGTCGCGCGCGGCGTTGGCCGAGGCGGCGACCTGCCGGGAGAGCGCCTGGTCGCGCTGCGCCGCCGCCTCCGCCGCGCGGCCGCTCGCCTGACCGCCGCGCACCAGCGCCACGACGGCCCCCGCCGCCGCCACGAGCACGAGCGCCGTCAGCGAGGCGATCGCCCCTCTGGCGATGAGCGAACGCCGGCGCCCTCGATGCCGCGACGCCTCCAGGAACTCCCGCTCGACGTCGCTGATCCCGCCACCCGGACTCCGCCCCGCGCGGCCCGCCGCCGTGCCCTCGCCCGGAC
>NZ_POUD01000044.1 GCF_003236395.1 Nonomuraea aridisoli
TACCAAATTCAATCCGCGGAAGATCGTCGGCAGCGTCAGATGGTTATAAGAGACAGCTCCAGAAGGGCCTGGGCCGAACGGGCGTCGCCAGGCCCGTCGCGGGACAGGAGTGTCTCGGCGAGGTGGGCGCGCGCCAGCACCGACCACGGCCGGGCCCGCATGCGGTCAGCCGAACGGTACGCCGCGGTGAGCTCCTCGATCGCCTCGTCCCACCGCTCCTCGGCGGCGTCCACCAGCCCGAGCCAGAAGTCGAACGGCCCGGAGATCTCCCAGCCGAACAGCGCCACCAGCCACCGCCCCCGGTGTGGCGCCAGCAGGGCCCGCGCTCTGGCGCACAGGTCGGCGTCGTGGGTGGCCGCCGCCAGCTCGGCCTGCAGGCGCAGCCAGATGGGCTGGATCATGCCGGACGCGGGTGGTTCGTCGTCGGCGTGGCGGAGGGCCGTGTCGAGGTCGCCGGCGTGCACTGCGGTCAGCGCCTCGAGCAGCGGGACGCAGGGATGGTCGGTGGCCCTGAGCTCGCGCAGCGCCGCCTCCTGCTCGTCGAGCTTGCCCTGCAGCGCCATCAGCGCCCAGCGGTGGTGGGCGAGCATGAAGAGGAACCGATCGTGCCACCCTCCGCGCGGGATGCCCGCGAGCACCTCTTCGGCCTCGGCGAACCGCCCCGCGAGGCCCGCGATGATGCTCACGTCGACGTCGGTGGTCAGGACGTGGTGGAGCCGGTCACTGCGCCGGCCCCTGGCCACGTAGTGGCGGAACTCCTCCAGGTAGCGGGGGTCGCCCTGCTCGATCATGGCGCCCCAGCGCAGGGCGGTGGCGAAGTGTTCGAGGTCGTCGTCGGAGGTGCGCCGGGCCAGCTCGATCAGCTCGCTGGTCAGCGTCATCCGCTCGGCGGCCGTGCCGGGGCCCCAGATGATGTCGTGGTGGGCCCACAGGCCGAACGACAGCGCGTCGTCGTCGCCGCCCTGCTTGGCCCGCGAGACCAGGTGGAGGACCAGGTCGAGCGGAAGGCGTTCGTCGGGCACGGGGCCGCCGCCGATCAGCCGCCGGTGGGCGTCTCTGAGGCGGTCGAGGGCGGTGGTCAGGCCGTAGTGGGTGTGGAAGATCAGCGCGACGCGGGCGGGCAGCTCGGGGTCGTCGGTGGCGTCGGCGATGCGGGCCGCCTCCTCGAGGATGCGTCTCGCCTCGTCGAGCTCGCCGCGGTGGTGCAGCTCCACGCCGAGGTCGACCGCGGCCACGCCGCGCCGGCGCGGGCTCGCCGCGGCGCTCACGGCATAGGCCCTGCGCAGGTGGACGAGCTGCTCGTCGCCCGCGAGCCGCCCGCCGGCCTCGCGCGCGGCGGTCAGCAGCAGGCCGACCGCCCGCTCCGGATCGACGCGGTCACCGGCGAGGTAGGCGTGCCGGGCCAGCTCGCTCGGCAGGGCCGAGCCCTCCAGCGCGGCCAGGGCCGCCGCGTGCAGGTCGCGCGGGTCGTCGAGGGAGTCGTAGAGGGTCTCGCGCACCAGGTCGTGGGCGAACGCGAACGCCCCGCCGCCCCTGGCCACCACCAGCTTGGCGACGACGGCCAGCTCCAGCAGCCGGTCGACGTGAGCGACCGGCGCCCCGGCGGCGGCGGCGAGCGCCTGCCGGTGGAACTCGCGCCCGAGCACGGCGGCGGCGGGCAGCAGCTCCGCCACCGGCTCCGGCAGCAGGGACAGCCGCCGCAGCAGCGCGTCGCGCACGCCGGGGGCGATGACGTCGGCCGAGCCGCCGCTGCGCCACAGCCGCGCGGTCTGCTCGACGAAGAACGGGTTGCCGCCCGTGCGCAGATGAACCTGCTCGACCAGCTCCGGCGGCGGCTCGAAACCGGCGGTGCGGGTCATGAGGGCGGCGACGCCGGGCCGGTCGAACCCGGTGAGCGTGATCGTGGTGGCCTTGGCGACGAGCGGCGACAGCAGGTCGCGCAGCGGGTGGTCGACCGGCTCGACCTCGGCGTCGCGGTAGGTGCCGATCAGCAGCAGCCGCTCGAACCAGGTCTGCCGCGCCGCGAACTCCAGCAACCGCAGCGACGCCGGGTCGGAGGCGTGCAGGTCTTCGATGACGATCACGACCGGGCGGCGCTGGGCCAGCGCGACAAGGGCCGAGGTGACCGCGTCGAACAGCCGGAAGTCGTCGGCGGGAGCCTCCCCCAGCGCCGGCGCCTTCGCCTCGCCGAGCAGCGCGGCCAGGCTGTCACCGCCCTCGGCCGTGGCCGCCGCCCACTCCTCGGGGTCGGCGGCCCGCCGCAGCGCCCGGATGACCTGCACCCACGGCCAGTAGCCGGGCGCGCCGTCGGACTCCCAGCACGCGCCGCCGACCACCAGCGCGCCCCGCTGCCTGGCCTCGCCGGCCGCGCTGGTGACGAGCGTGGTCTTGCCGATGCCGGCCTCGCCGGTGACCAGCACCAGGCCGCCGTGGCTGACGACGACCCGGCTGATCTCGGCACGCAGCAGCGCGGCGGGGTGCTCCCTGCCGATCAGCTCGTGTGCCGCAAGGTCGATGGGCATGACCCTTGCACGCTATCCGGCGGTGCCGACAATTCCCATCGACGCGGGTCCTACCAGGAGACCTTCAGCGACGACAGCCCGTACACGATGCTGAACGTGCGGAAGGCGGCGCCGTCCTCGACCGCGCGCAGGTTGGGGAAGCGCCGGAAGAGGGCCGGGAGGGCGGTCCGCAGCTCCATGCGGGCCAGCGGGGCGCCGATGCAGTGGTGCACGCCGTGGCCGAACGCGAGGTGGCCGGGGGCGCCGCGGGTGAGGTCGAAGCGGTCGGCGTCCGGCAGGAAGCCGGGGTCGCGGTTCGCGGCGGGCAGGGAGCAGAGGACCAGCTCGCCGGCCGGGATGACCTGGCCGCCGACCTCGACCTCCGCGGTCGTGATCTTCGTGGTGCCGTTGTTCACGATGCTGAGCCAGCGCAGCAGCTCCTCCACCGCCGCGTCGATCCGTTCCGGCTCCTTCTTCAGCAGGTCGAGCTGCTCGGGGTGGCGCAGCAGGGCGAGCGTGCCGAGGGAGAGCATGTTGGAGGTGGTCTCGTGGCCGGCGAACAGCAGCAGGCCGCCGATCCCGACCAGCTCGTCGGCCGACAGGTCGTCGCCGTGCTCGCGGACGAGCATGCCGAGCAGGTCGTCGCCGGGGTCGGCCTGGATGCGGGCGACCAGGTCCACCATGTACGCGCGCTGCTCGAACTGGGCCTTCAGGCGGTCCTCGCCGGGCGCCGTCATGTCGAGCATCCGGCCGGTACGCCGCTGGAACCCCTCCCGGTCCTCGTACGGCACCCCCAGCAGCTCGCAGATCACCAGCGACGGGATCGGCAGCGCGAACGCCGGCACCAGGTCGGCGGGCGACCCGGCGGCCTCCATGGCGTCCAGGTGGTCGTCGACGATGCGCTGGATCCGCGGCTCGAGCCGGCGCATCCGGCGGATGGTGAACTCGGGGGTCAGCATCCGCCGGAGCCGCGTGTGCTCGGGCGGGTCGACGCCGAGCAGGTTGCCCGCGCGGACCTGGGCCTTCTGCTCCTCGGTCATCGGAGGCGATCCGGGCAGCCGGGCGACGCCCTGCGGGGCGACCTTGAAGCGCTCGTGGTCGCCGAGCACCTCCCGGACGTCGGCGAAGCGCGTCACCAGCCAGGCGTCGTCGCCGAACACCGTCTTGATCCGCTTGACCCGTTCCTCGTCGCGCGCCGCCGCCAGCTCGGGCGCGGGATCGAACTCCACCCGCCGCATGTGCAGCGGCATCGTGGTCTCGCTCAATGCAATCACCTGGATCCCGGGGGTTTTTGCGTAGCACGCTACTGACCCAGGCCTTGATCCACTAGTGCGATCTTCGAGGGAAATGCGGCTTACGTCACCCGGCGGTCGTGTCCCACACGATGAGGCGGTCCCACCACTGGCCGAGACGGTCGAGCAGGGCCGCGTCGCGTCCGCCGCTCTCGACGTAGCCGACGACGGCGAGGCGGGAGTAGACCGCCGACATGGTGCCGCGCCCGGACCCGTCGAACCAGCCGCCGCGGCGGAAGTCCTCGCCGCCCGTCGAGGGGAACGCGGCGCGTTCGAGGTCCATCCACGGGAAGCTCGCCGGCACGGGGAGCTGCACGGCCTCGATGAAGTCGTGGGTGTAGCGGATCTTGGCGTCCAGCCCCTCCCGGAACCTCGCCGGGTTCAGGACCTCGGGGCGGGGCGCGCCGGTCCAGTACGCCTCGGCCCACGACGACGACCTCGGGACGGTCACCCCGCTGTCGCGTACGGCGCGCAGCACGCTGCCGAGCTGGGCGATCGCGTTCGGCGACCAGCCGTACGTGATGAGGTAGGGCTGCTCGCCGCCCTCGTCGCCGATGACGTACTCGGCCCCGTCGAGCGGGAAGCCGGCCGGGGCGCCCGCGTACACGAGGGTCGGGTCGATGGCGGTGGTGCCGAGCAGCTGCCGGGTGCCCGCGGCGGCGGCGTCGTTGTACGCGCCGTCGTGGAAACGTCCGAAGCCCTTGGCCAGCGCCCTGATGGCCTCGTACTGGTCGAGGGAGAGCATCGCGAGCGCCCAGGTGGAGACGTCCCAGGTGCCCATGCTGCCGTCGTCGCCGGTGATCAGATGGGGGAACGCGCCGGTGAAGCGGTCGGCGCCGAACCTGCCGGCCGCCTCCTGGCGGGTGAACTGGAGCTGGACGAGCCGGTCGAGCAGGACGCGGGCGGCGGCGTCGAAGCGCGCCGGGTCGGCCTCGCTGCGGCCCCGGCGGCGGCGAGGAGGGGTAACTGGAGAGCGTGACGGCGGGACAGATGCACGGCCATTTCCTCTTTCCGGTCCGGTCCGAAATTGGAGGTTAGTGGGCCGTGAATCCGGTCGGCAAGGGGTCGTCGCAGGCCCTACGACAGCGGGAACATGCCTGCCATCATGGGCGACCATGAACCTGGATACCCCAATTCCCACCTCGGTGCCCGTGTTGGTGGCCGGAGGAGGTCCCGTCGGCCTCGCGACCGCCGTGGAGCTGCGCCATCACGGCGTACGCTGCCTGGTCGTCGAACCCCGCGAGTCGGTGTCATGGCTGCGGCCGCGCGCGAAGACGACCTCGGCCCGCACGATGGAGCTGCTGCGCAGATGGGGGCTGGCGGAGACCTTACGCTCGCGGGCGCCACTGCCGGTGTCGTGGTCCCAGGAGGCGGTCTTCGTCACCAACCTGCTCGGGCGGGAGATCACCCGGATCGGCGCCTGCTTCGGACTCGACCTGGTCGGCTCCGACCTGGCCGCCGAGCCCGGCCAGCAGGCGCCGCAGCCGCTGGTGGAGGAGGTGCTGCGCGAGGCCGTCGGCGACGCGCTGCTGACGGGCTGGCAGGTGAGCGGCCTCAGCGAGGACGCCGACGGGGTCACCGTACGGATCGCGCCGGCCGGTGGTGGCGAGGAGCGCGAGATCCGGGCCCAGTACGTCGTCGGCTGCGACGGCCCGCGCAGCGTGACCCGGGCCGCCATCGGCGCCCGCTACGAGGGCCGCCAGGACGAGCGGCCCAACTTCAACATCGTCTTCCGCGCCCCCGGGCTCGCCGACCGCATCCCGCACGGGCCCGCCGTGCACTACTGGGTGCTCGACCCGGCCCAGCCCGGCATCGTCGGCCGTCTCGACCTGAAGGAGACGTGGTGGTGCATCGCGCAGGGCGTGCGGGCCGAGAACGCCGACCCCGTGCGGCTGCTGCGCACCCTGGCCGGCGCCGACATCGACGTGGAGATCCTGGCCACCGACCCGTGGACGGCGCGGATGCTGCTGGCCGACCGGTACGGAAGCGAGCGGGTGTTCCTGGCCGGTGACGCGGCCCACCAGAACCCGCCCTTCGGCGGCCACGGCTTCAACACGGGCGTCGGGGACGCGGTCAACATCGGCTGGAAGCTGGCCGCCGTGCTCAAGGGCTGGGCGCCGGCCCGGCTGCTGGCGACGTACGAGAGCGAGCGCCGCCCGATCGCGGCCGACACCATCGAGGAGGCCGCCAGGAACATGGCCACCGGCGCTCCGGAGCTGGCGAATCCGGCGCTGATGGGCGACGAGGCCGCGTTCGAGGAGGTGCAGCCGGCGGTCGCGAAGGCGGTGCTGCGCACCAAGGACAGCGAGTTCCACAGCCTCGACCTGGTGCTCGGCTACACGTACGCGGACTCGCCGATCGTCTCCCCGGGCGCGGGCGAACGGCTCCCCCACCGCTGGCTCGCCCCCGGCGACTCCCTCTACGACCGCCTGGGCCCCGGCTTCACCCTCCTCGGCGACCAGAGCTCACCTGAGGCCGCCGTGGTCACCGCCGAGGCCCACGCCCTGGGCGTCCCCCTCCACGTCGCCGGCGTCCCGGACGAGCCCCTCACCCTCGTCCGCCCCGACCAGCACGTCGCCTGGCGCGGCGGCTCCCCCCAGGGCGCCCTCCACCGCGCCCTGGCCCACACCCTCTGACTGCGTGGGACAGCCCGCGTCGTCGAACAGCCCTTGAGGGGTCCCAACGGTGACGGCGCGGGCGATCCAGCTTTTGAGCCGCTCGACATCGATGCAGGAGAGGATCCGGCCCCGGACGTCCGCCGGCACGTCGATCTCCCGCACATCGAACAGCAGCAACACCGCACTGGCCATGCCTGCGGCCCTATCTCCGGCGTCGCCGAACAGCTCTTCAAGGTCCCGGACGATGGCGGCGCGCGCGACCCAAATCTCCAGCTGCCCGAGATCCGCGCACGCGGTGATCCGCGCACGCGCCTCCTCCGGCACCTCGATCCCCCGAGCAGCGAGCACCAGCAACACCGACTTGGCCTTACCTTCCGCTTTTCCTTCCGCTTTTCCTTCCGCTAGTCCGTCGGCCTTGCCGTGGCCGTAGTGCTCGCGGGCGAAGGGGCTGTAGACCGGCCAAGCAGTGGATGTCATGAAACTCCTCCAGAAGGCAGCCGGCTCAACCCTCGTCGCCGAACAGGTCGTCGATGCTCTGGACGATGGCGGCGCGGGCGACCCACGTCTCCAGCTGCGTGAGATCCGTGCACGTGGTGATCCGCGCCCGGACCTCCTCCGGCAGCTCGATGCCCCGAGCGCTGAGCACCGTCAGCACCGACTCGGCCTTACCTTCCGCTTTTCCTTCCGCTTTTCCTTCCGCTAGTCCGTCGGCCTTGCCGTGGCCGTAGTGCTCGCGGGCGAAGGGGCTGTAGACGGGCCAGGCAGTGGACGACATGATTTCCTCCATGAGGCGACGGAGCTCGGGCGAGGACATGCTGTACGCGTATTCATAGTACTTCGGAGAGTGATCGTCGGGCCTGTCGGAAAGCGCGTCGGCGAACGCCTCGACCACCTTCCGGTTGTTGCGTCCGTGCACCATGACAGACATGGCGGACAGGTGCAGCTGGGCGGCGGCCTGCTTCGGATCGATGATGACGGGAATGCCGTCCGGGCCCAGCACCCATGGCGTGGGACGGTAACCGCCGAGCCCCGACTCGATCGTTCGGGCGTAGTAGGCGGCGACCCCCTGCTCAGGGCAGATGACCAGAACGGTGACGTCGCATCCCAGGTGCAACCAGACGGCGGCGGCATAGCGGGCGAGTTGGCGGGGGAGCTTGGACTTGTCCTGCTGGACCTCCACGACGATGGCGTGTGCGGGGGTCTGCGGAGCTCCCATGACGACGACCACATCGGGCTCGATGTCATCGGAATTGCGGGTGTTGAAGGTGTTCTTCTCCAATCGCAGGAGTGGGGTGTCGGGTAGCTCGGCTCCCATGAGGTCGCACAGGATGTCCACCGCCAACTGAGGGCGGTCTTGGAAGAGCTGGACGAGAGCGTCATGTCTGGGGGATGGCATGCCACTCATTGTCACGTAGCAGACACGGATAGCGACTCTCGCCATCGGGGCGGAGGAGGAAGCTTCCGCCTCAGAGTGAAAGAGGTTGCACCACACCTCTTCTCCATTGGAGCCCGACACGCCGCCGGCGGCTTTGCGGGCAGCGAGCCCAGGCCTGGGCGGCTCGTGGGCGCGGGTGAGCCGTCGAACGACTGGTACAATTTCCGGTACCAGAGTTCGTGGAGGCTTCTGATGTCCATCACCGCTAGCGAAGCCCGGCGTAGGCTGTTCCCCCTCATCGACGAGGTCAACGACGACGGCGCTCCCGTAGAGATCGTCGCCAAGAACAACCGCGCCTACCTCGTGCCCGCCGCCGAGTACGAAGCGCTGGTGGAGACCGCGCACCTGCTGCGCTCCCCGGCCAACGCACGCCGGCTCATCGCCTCCTACCAGAAGGCCCTGGAGGGCCGCCACGAGATCCGCGACCTCATCGACCCCGACGAGCGGTCGTGAAGCTGGCCTTCACTCCCGAGGGCTGGGAGGACTACACGTCCTGGCTCGCCTCCGACCGGCAGGTGCTGAAACGGATCAACCGGCTCATCGACGACGCGCTGCGGGACCCCTACGAAGGCATCGGAAAGCCTGAACCACTCCAACACGCCCTCCAAGGAGCCTGGTCCCGAAGGATCACCGAGGAACACCGCCTCGTCTACCTGCCGTATGACGACGAACTGATCATCATTCAGGCCCGCTACCGCTACTGAGTCTTCGGTCGATGATGGGCAGGTTACGCTGACCGCATGCGTGTTGTGGTGATCGGCGGTAGTGGCCATATCGGGACGTATCTCATTCCCCGGCTGGTCGAGGCGGGGCATGATGTCGTCAACGTGAGCCGGGGGAAGCGGGAGCCGTACAGTCCGCATGGGGCCTGGCAGCGGGTCACGACGGTGACGGCCGATCGGGAGGCCGAGGAGGGTGACGGGACGTTCGGGCGGCGGATCGCCGAGCTCGAGGGCGACGTCGTCATCGACCTGATCTGTTTCACGCAGGACAGTGCGCGGGCGCTGGCCGAGGCGTTGAGCGGGAAAGTCCGGCACTTCTTGCATTGCGGGACGATCTGGACGCATGGCCCGAGCACGCAGGTGCCGACCCCGGAAGACGCCAGGAAGCGGCCCTTCGGCGAGTACGGCATCCAGAAGGCGGCCATCGAGGCGTACCTGCTCGACCGGGCCCACCGCGACGGTTTCCCGGTCACGATCATCCATCCGGGCCACATCACCGGCCCGGGATGGGTGCCGGTCAACCCGGCCGGCAACGTGAACCCGGCAGTCTTCCAGACGCTGGCCGACGGTGAGGAGCTGGCGCTGCCCAACTTCGGCATGGAGACCGTCCACCACGTGCACGCCGACGACGTGGCCAGGCTGTTCATGGACGCCATGGCGAGCCGCTCGGCCGCCGTCGGCGAGAGCTTCCACTCCGTGGCCGCCACCGCCCTGACGCTGCGCGGTTACGCCGAGGCGGTGGCGGGCTGGTTCGGCCGCGAGGCGAACCTGACGTTCCTGCCCTGGGAGCGGTGGCGGGCCACGGTGTCCGAGCGGGACGCCGAGATCACCTACGACCACATCGCCCACAGCCCCAACTGCTCGATGGAGAAGGCCGAGCGGCTGCTGGGCCACCGGCCCAGGTACACGCCGCTCGAAGCCGTCTCCGAAGCCGTCGACTGGCTGGTCAGGTCGGGTGTGATCACTCGGTAGTGGGCGGACCGAACTGCGCGCGGGTGTCGATCACTTCGCCGATCAGCTCCCACCGCTCGCCCTTGAACTCCATGAGCTGCATCGACTCGATCGGGAAGCCGTCGTCGGGCCCGGTCTTCATCGTGATGCCGGGCAGCAGCATCGGCACCTCGACGTTGTCGAGGTTGCGCACGGAGTCGCGCAGGCCCTCACGGGTCGGGCAGGCCGCCGCGTCCATGGCCTTGTGGAAACTGCTCGCCGCCGCCCAGCCGAAGGCGTGGTAGGGGATGTTCGGGTCCTTGCCGGCGGCGTACTGCTGCATCTTCTGCTTGTACAGCTTCATCTCCGCGTCGTCGTCCCACGTCGGGTCGTTCGGGTCCTTGTAGTACGTGGCGGACATGACGCCCTGGACGTTCTCGAAGCCGACCGGTTCGAGGACGGTGCGGGAGGCGGCGACGTTGTTGACGATGTGCAGCGGGTTCCACCGGGTGTTCTTGGCGTCGGCGGCCAGCGCCAGCGCGCCGAACTTGGGCGTGGTGATGTTCAGGAACACGTCGGCGCCCGACTCGGCGAGGTTGCCCATCTGGGCGTCCACGGTGGGGTCGGCGACCTCGTAGCTCTGCTCGGCCACGACCTGGATCCCGGTGCCCTCGATGGCCTTCTTGAAGCCGCCGAGCAGGTCCTTGCCGAAGTCGTCGTTCTGGTAGAGCGCGGCGACCTTGGCCTCGGGCTTCTCGTCCTTGAGGTACTGCGCGTACACGCGGGCCTCGGAGACGTAGTCGGGCTGCCAGCCGATCGTCCACGGGTGCTCGGTGTTGGAGCCCCACTGGGAGGCGCCGGTGGCGACGAAGACCTGCGGCACCTTGCGCTGGTTGGTGTAGTCCCAGACCGCCGTGGTCGACGGGGTGCCGAGCGTCTGGAACAGGGCGAAGACCTGCTCCTGCTCGACGAGCCTGCGGGCCTCCTCGACGGCCTTGGGCGGGCTGTAGCCGTCGTCGCGCACGACGAACTCGACCTTGCGCCCGTCGATGCCGCCCTGCTCGGCGTTGACGTAGTCGAAGTAGGCCTTGATGCCGGTCGGGATGTCGCCGTAGGCCGAGGCGGGGCCGGACAGCGGGTAGATGCCGCCCAGCTTGATGCTGGTGTCGGTGATGCCGGTGGTCTGCTGGCCCGCGCACTGGCCCGCCGCGGCCGTTCCCCCTCCGGCGGCGGTCTCACCGCCGCTGTCCCGCCCCCCGCAGGCGGCGACGGCGAGCAGGAGCAGCGCCGTGCAGCCGATCGCAGATACTCGCATCCCTTTACTCCTTCTTCCGGGGAATCTTCTTGATCAGGCGGCCGGCGAGACCGGCCAGGCCCGTCGGGGCGACGTACATCACCGCGATGATCAGCAGGCCGAAGATGACGCCGGGCGCGGCGTCGTTGATGTCCTGCGAGATGCTCGGTACGAACATCACGAACAGACCCCCGAGCACCGGTCCCGACAGCGAGCCGAGCCCGCCGACGACGATGCCGGCCAGCAGGTTGATCGAGAGGTTCACCGTGAACGAGTCCGGCGAGACGAATCCGATCACCCACGTGTAGACGGAGCCCGCGACGCCGGCGAGCATGGCGCTCCAGGCGAAGGCGAGCGTCTTGTAGAACGACAGCCGCACGCCCATGACCTCGGCGGCGATCTCGTTGTCCCTGACGGCGTGCAGCGCCCGCCCGACCCGCGACCGCAGCAGGCTCGCGACCAGCAGGAACGCTCCGACGGCGACGATCAGGGCGATGAAGTAGAGCCACTGGTCCTCGGCCAGCCCGGTCCAGGCGGGCGGCTGCGGCTTGGCCAGGGTCAGGCCCATGGAGCCGCCGGTCAGCTCCTCGAACCGCTTGAGCAGCGGCACCAGGAAGATCGCGATGGCGAGGGTGACGAGCGCCAGGTAGAGGCCGCGCAGCCGCATGGCGGGCACCCCGAGCCCCAGCCCGATCAGGAACGCCACCGCGGCCGCGACGGGCAGGGTCAGCGGGTACGGCAGCGCCTCCCGCTCCATGAGGATGGCCGCGGTGTAGGCCCCGATGGCGAAGAAGGCGCCGTGGCCGAGCGAGATCTGACCGGCGTGGCCGACCAGGAGGTTGAGCCCGAGCAGCGCCACCGCGTACACCAGCACCATGGTGAGCTGGAAGACGTAGAAGGGGGCGAGCTGGAAGGGCGCGTAGACGGCGAGCACGAGGAGCACGGCGAGCGCGCCCCACCGCCACCGCGCGACGGCCGAGGTCCTCACCGGCGCGGGCGGCGCCGAGGTCTTCTCGTCCGTCTTCGTCGATTCGGTCATGCGCGTTCCACCGCCGCTCGTCCGAAGAGTCCCTGGGGCCGCAGCAGCAGGACGGCGAGGATGATCAGCAGCGGGACGCCGATCTTCAGGTCGGACCCGATGAAGCCGACGTACGCCCCGGCGAGCGTCTCGGCGACGCCGACGACGAGCCCGCCGACGACGGCTCCCACGGGGCTGTCGAAGCCGCCGAGCGTGGCCGCGGCGAAGGCGTAGATGAGGACGCCCGCCATCATGTTCGGCTCCAGGAAGAGCAGCGGCGCGACCAGCACCCCGGACACGGCGCCGACGGTGGCGGCCAGGCCCCAGCCGAGAGCGAGCGTCCAGCCGACGCGGATGCCGACCAGCCGCGCCGAGGCGGGGTTGGTGGCCACCGCCCGCATCCCGAGCCCGATCTTGGTGTGCTGGAAGAGGAGGTAGAGCAGGCCCATGACCAGCGCCACCACGCCGAGCACGCCGAGCGTGGAGAAGTTCACGGTGACGGCGCCGAGTTCGAGCGCGCCGCCGGGAAACGGGTTCGGGAAGTCCTTGATGAGGAACGTCCAGATCCAGCCGGCGGCGGCGTTGACGAAGATGAACAGGCCGACGGTGACGATCACGATGGTGAGCTCGGGCGCCCCCTCGACAGGCCGGATGACGACCCGTTCGATGAGCATCCCGCCCACGAACGAGACGACCAGCGTGATGACGAGCGCCAGCCAGAACGACATCCCGGCGGCCACCAGCGTCCAGGCGACGTACGTGGAGAACATCGCCAGCTCGCCCTGCGCGAAGTTGACGATCCCGGTGAACTGGTAGATGAGCACCAGGGCCAGCGCGAGACTGGCGTAGATGGCGCCCGCGCCCAGCCCGGTGACGATCTGCTGGAGGAATCCGGCCATCGCGCTACACCCGGTACCCGAGGTAGGACTGCGCGACCTGCTCGTCGGCCCTGATGTCCTCGGCCGTCCCGGACAGGACGATCCGCCCGGTCTCCAGGACGTGCGCCTGCTGGGCGATGCCGAGAGCGAGATGGGCGTTCTGCTCGACGACGACCACGGTGGTCTGCTCCTCTGCGTTGATGGCCTGGACGATGCGGAACAGCTCCCGGGTGACCAGCGGGGCCAGGCCGAGCGACGGCTCGTCGAGCAGCAGCAGCCGGGGCCGCAGCATGAGCGCCCGGCCGAGGGCCAGCATCTGCTGCTCGCCGCCGCTGAGACTGCCGGCCTCCTGCTTGAGCCGGGTCTTCAGGACCGGGAAATAGGTGAAGATGCGTTCGAGGTCGGCCTCGACCTCGGCCCGCCCGCGCCGGACGAACGCGCCGAGGCGCAGGTTGTCCTCGACGGTCAGCGGCATGAACGTGCCGCGCCCCTCGGGCACGTGGGCGACGCCGAGCCGGGCGACGGTGTCGGGCGAGCGCCCGGCCAGTTCCGTGCCGCCGAGCGTGGCCGTGCCGCGCGTCCTGACCATGCCGGACAGGGCCCGCAGCAACGTCGTCTTGCCGGCGCCGTTGGGGCCGAGGATCGCGCAGACCTCGCCCTGCCTGACGGTGAAGCTGACGCCGTGCAGCACGCGGACGTCGCCGTACCCGGCGACCAGGCCGTCCACCACGAGGTCGCTCATGCCGCCGTCCCCAGGTACGCCTCGATGACGGCGGGGTCGCGCTGCACCTCGGCCGGCGGCCCTTCGGCGATCTTGCGGCCGAAGTCGAGGCAGACGATGCGCTCGCAGATCCCCATGACGAACCCCATGTGGTGCTCCACCACGATCACCGTCAGGTCGTACTCGGTGCGGATGGCGCCGAGCGTGCCGGCGAACTCCTCGACCTCGGCCGAGTTGAGGCCGTTCACCGGCTCGTCGAGGAGCAGCAGGCGGGGGCGGCCGATGAGCGCGCGGGCCAGTTCGACGCGCTTGAGCGTGCCGAACGGCAGGCCGGTCGCCGGATGATCGGCCACCGCCGTCAGGCCAAGCCGCTCCAGCACGGCGTCGGCGTCCTCGCGCAGGGCGCGCTCCTCGCGGCGCACGCCGGGCAGCCGCAGCGCGGCGGAGACGAAGCCGGCGCGGCCCCGGGGGTGCGCGCCGACCAGCACGTTGTCGCGTACGGACAGGCGCGGGAACAGGCCGAGGTTCTGGAACGTCCTGGCGATGCCGAGCCCGGCGATGGCGTGCGGGGCGAGGGCGGTCAGGTCGCGGTCCTCGTAGGCGATGGTGCCCGAGTCGGCGTCGTAGCGGCGGGTCAGGCAGTTGAACAGGGTGGTCTTGCCGGCGCCGTTCGGGCCGATGAGCCCCACCATCTCGCCGCGGCCCACCTCGAATCCGACGCCGTCCAGCGCGGTGATGCCGCCGAAGCGAACGGTGAGATCATGCACCTCCAGCATCCGGCCTCCTGGAGAACAATGTTCTGAATTGCGCTCAGCGTAGGAGCCGCCCGTCAAAGGCCGCATTGGGCACGGTCACCCAAGATGTTTCAGGCGAGTTGTCCTCTGAGCACAGCGTCTGTCTCGGACCGGTTACGACCCGTTGACCGTCCGGCAATGGGCATGGATCATCCCGGGCATGTCCACTGGTTCGCGTACCGTGGAAGCCGCCGTACGCGCGGAACGCACTCGCATCCTCTCCGAGCTGCTCGACGATCTGCCGAAGCTGGCCGACGCCGCCGTCGCGACGATGCGCGAGGAGATCCCCGCCTACGAGGCGCAGGGGCCGGCCTTCCACGCCGACGTCCGCGACCAGGTGGCCAGGCACTACCGGGCCAAGCTCGGCGTGCTGCTGGAGGAGCGCACGGTGACGTACGAGGACATCGCCTTCACCCGCCGCGCCGCCATGCGCCGGGCCAGGGCCGGGGTGGCGCTGGCCGACTACATCAACGCCTTCCGGGTCGGGCAGCAGGTGTTCTGGGAGGCGGTCGTCGAGCGGGCCGGGCACACCTACGCCGGCCGCGAGGCGGCGCTGGCCCTGGCCACCCCCTTGATGCGCTACTGCGACTTCGCCAGCACGCACGCGGCCAACGCGTACATGGAGTTCCAGCAGTACGCGGCGGCCGAGGCCGTGCGTGAGAGCCGTGACCTGCTGGAGACGCTGCTGGCCGGGGCCGTGCCCACCCGGGGCAGGGAGCTGGCCGCCGCGCAGGCGCACGGCCTGGCCCCCGACGCCCGCACGCCGCTGCTGGTGGTGACCGCGGTGCTGGCCGGCCCGCCGAACGAGGTGACGACAGGGCCCGACCGCGGCGCCGACGCCCGGCACGCCGCCTGCGCGGCCATCGCCAGGACCGGCGGGAACGGCACCCGCACCCTGTCGGTCGTCCGCCAGTCGGAGATCGTGGCCATCCCCGTGCTCGGCCCCGGCACCGCCCCGGAGGAGCTCTGCGACCGGCTGCAGGCGGTGCTGGACAGCCTGGCCGCCGAGGGCATCCGGCTCGCGATGGGCATCAGCACGGTGTCGTTCGGCACCGCGCAGATCCCGCAGGCCTACCAGGAGGCCAGGGCCGTGCTCGACTTCGTGCCGGAGGAGGGCGGGGTGGCGGCGCTGCCGCGGATCACGCCGTTCCAGTATCTGGCGCTGAAGGCCGACGACACCGCCCGCCATCTGGTGGACCCGCGCATCACGGCGCTGCTCGCGGAGGACCGCGCCCGCGGCGGCGTGCTGACCGCCACGATCAGGGCGTTCGCCGCCGCCGACCTCAACCTGCGGGCCGCGGCCGAGCGGCTGCAGATCCATCCGAACACCGCCCAATACCGCTTACGCCGCATCCAGGAGCGCACCGGGCGGAGCCTGCGGTCGATCAACGATCTCGTCGAGTTGCTCGTCGCGATCGCGTTGCAGGACTCGCTCCCCACCAATGACGGCCGGGAAAGACTGGCCACCGCGACCAATGAGGGCCGTGGGAGAGCGGACGTACGGTCTTCCCATGAACCTCGCTGACCGGCTCCAGGCGGCCGCCGAACGGCTCGGCGGCAGGGCGGTTCTCACGCTCGACGAGGCGGAGCTCACCTACGGCGCGCTCGAGGAGCTGAGCGCCCGCCTGGCGGGACTGCTGCGGTGCCGCGGGATCGGCGCCGGCGACCGGGTCGCGATCATGTTGCCGAACGTGCCCGAGTTCGGCGTCGTCTACTACGGGGTGCTGCGGGTGGGGGCCGTCGTGGTCCCGCTCGACCCGCTGCTGAAGCGGCGCGAGATCGCCGCGTACCTGGGGGACTGCGGGGCGCGGCTGTTGATCGCCTGGCACGCGTTCGCGGAGACGGCCGAGGCCGGCTCGTCGGGCACGAAGGCCGACTGCTTCTTCGTGGTGCCGGAGGAGTTCCGGCGCGTGCTGCGCGGCGTGCCGGCCGAGCGGGAGATCGTCTCCATGGCGCCCGGCGACACCGCGGTCATCCACTACACCTCCGGCACGACCGGGCGGCCCAAGGGCATCGAGCTGACCCACGCCAACCTCGGCGGCAACGCGGCCACGGTGGCGCGCATGCACGCGCTCGGCGTGGACGACGTGGTGCTGGGGGCGCTGCCGCTCTACCACACGTTCGGGCAGACGTGCTCGCTGAACGCGACCGTGCAGGCGGGCGCGCGGCTGACGCTGCTGCGGCGCTTCGAGGCGGGGCGGGCGCTGGAGGTGATCAGGCGCGACGGGGTGACGGTCTTCCAGGGTGTGCCGACCATGTTCATCGCGCTGCTCGACCACCCGGGGGCGTCCGACATGTCGATGTTGCGGGTCTGCGCCTCGGGCGGCGCGGCGCTGCCGCTCGACGTGCTCCGCGCGTACGAGACCCGGTTCGGCTGCGAGATCGTCGAGGGGTACGGGCTGAGCGAGACGTCCCCGGTGAGCGCGACCAACCGGGGCGGCCGGCACCGGCGACCCGGCTCGATCGGCTGGCCGATCAGGGGCGTCGAGATGAGGGTCGTCGACGAGGAGGGCCGCGAGACGCCCACGGGCGAGATCGGCGAGATCGTGGTGCGCGGCCCCAACGTCATGAAGGGCTATTGGAACGACCCCGAGGCCACCGCCGAGGCCGTCCGCGACGGCTGGTTCCACACCGGCGACCTCGGCCGGGTCGACGAGGACGGCTACTTCTTCCTCGTCGACCGCCGCCGCGACGTGATCATCCGCGGCGGCTACACGGTCTATCCGCGCGAGGTCGAGGAGGTCCTGTACGAGCACCCGGCGGTGCGGCAGGCCGCCGTCATCGGCGTGCCCCACCCCGAGCTGGGCGAGGAGATCGAGGCCGTGGTGGCCCTGCGGGCGCCGGTGAGCGCGGGCGACCTGCGCGACTTCGTACGGGAGCGGGTGGCGGCGTACAAGTATCCGCGGCACGTTTCGTTCGTGGACGAGCTGCCGATGAGCGCCACCGGGAAGATCCTCAAGCGTGCCCTCACCCGTCCGGCGCCGAGTCCGCGCTGACGCACCCGGTCAGACCGGCTCGCCCGCCGTGCTGTCCCGGACGATCAGGCGGTGCGGCACCACGGTCTCGGTGGGCGTGGCGGCCGAGCCGTTGATCGACTCCAGCAGCATGTCGACCGCCGTCCGCGCGATCTCCCCCTTGTCGGGGGCGATCGTGGTGAGGCTGGGCGTGCTGTACTGGCCCTCCTCGATGTCGTCGATGCCGACCACGGCGACGTCGTCGGGGATGCGGCGGCCCGCCCTGGTCAGCGCCCGCATGGCGCCCAGGGCCAGCAGGTCGTTGTAGCAGAACACCGCGTCGGGGGGCTCGGGCAGGGCGAGGAGCCGTTCCATGGCCTCGGCGCCGAGGCGCCGGTGGAAGTGCGGCGTGGCGACGACGAGCCCCTCGTCGACGTCGAGGCCGGCGCGGGCGTGCGCCTGCCGGTAGCCGGCGGTGCGCAGCTGGGCGGTCTCGCCGGTCGCGTACGGCTGGTCGCCGATGGCGGCCACCCGGCGCCGGCCGAGGTCGAGCAGGTGGGCGGTGGCCTCGCGGGCGGCGGCCACGTTGTCGATGGCGACGTGGTGGAAGCTGCCGTTGAAGATGTGCTCGCCGAGCAGCACGATCGGCACCTTGTTGCCGCGCCCGCGCAGCTCCTCGGCCGTCACGGCGAGCGGGCTGAGCAGCAGCCCGTCGAACATCGTGGCGCGGGAGTCGCGCCCGAGCAGCTCGCGCTCCCGCTCGACGTCGCCGTCGGTCTGGTCGACCATGACCACGTAGCCGCGCGTGCGGGCGGCCTTGATCACCTCGCGGGCCAGCTCCGCGAAGTAGGGCACGTCCAGCTCGGGCACGACGAGGGCGATCATCCCGGTCCGCCCCTGCTTGAGGTTGCGGGCGATGAGGTTCGGACGGTAGCCGAGCTCGTCGAGCACGGCCTGCACCCGGGCACGGAGCTCGTCGGAGACGGGCGCGTAGCCGTTCACCACGTTGGACACCGTGCGAATCGACACGTTTGCCCGCTTGGCGACGTCGCGCAGGGTTGGGGCGGCCATGCGTCTCTCTTACCTCCCGCTGCTCGTCCTTGGAAAGATCCCAAATCCGCTCTTGCATCGTTGCAGACAAGTATGCATGATGTCTGCAACGTTGCAGAGCCCTCACAGGGGAACTGGCCGAGGAGTCAAAGATGTCCCTATCCCCCATAGACCGGCGCGGTTTTCTCAAGGGAGCCCTCGGCATCGGCGCGCTCGCCGCGACCGGTGGCGCACTGACCGCGTGCGCTCCCGGCACCGGCCCCGGCGCGCAGCCGAGCAGGCTGGCCAAACCGACCGTCTCGGCGTCCTCGGCCAAAGGGGAGATCACGATCTGGAACCGGTCGGGTGACCTGTTCAAGGTCTTCGACGCGGCGATCGCCAAGTTCCGCGAGGCATACCCCGGTGTCACGGTGAACCACCAGGCCGTCGACATCGACGCCAAGCTGGCCAACACCCTGATCAGCGGCACCGACGTGCCCGACGGCAGCTTCTGGGACGACGCCAAGATCGGCGGGCAGGCCGAGCACCTCTTCGACCTCACCGACCTGATCGCGCCCTACCGCGACCAGACCTCGCCGTACAAACTGTCGGTGAACACCGTGGAGGGCAGGATCTACGGGGTGCCGTGGGACCTCGACCCGGGCCTGCTGTGGTACCGCGAGGACGTCCTGGAGCAGGCGGGGGTCGATCCCGCCGGCCTGGCCACGTACGACGACCTGCTGGCGGCGGCCAGGACGATCAAGGAGAAGGACCCCAAGACCAGGCCCATCCACCTGGAGAAGACCCCGTTCCTCGGCCAGCTCTGGCTGGAGATGCTGGCCAACCAGCAGGGCACCAGCCTGGCCGACGCGCGGGGCGAGCTCCGCCTGGACTCCCCCGAGTACCGGCGCATCTTCGGCTGGATCCAGGACGCGGTCAAGGACGGCCTCGTCACGCACGCGCCGTACCTGGAGCCCGCCGACGTCAACACGCTCGACAGCGGCCAGCAGGTGTTCGTGCCGTGGGCCATCTGGTGGTCGTTCGCCCCGCAGCAGCTGCTCAAGGCCACCACCGGAAAGTGGCGGGCCGCGCCGCTGCCGGCCTGGACGCCGGGCGGCGCGCGCAGCGGCGCCATGGGCGGCAGCAGCTTCGTCATCCCCGCCAAGGCGAAGAACCCCGAGCTCGCCTGGCTCCTGTACGAGTTCCTCTGCTTCAAGGAGCCCGGCTACACCGCCGTGTACGGCCCCAACGACGTCTACCCCGGCGGCCTGTCCACCTCGATCCCGAGCTACCAGCCCGCGCTCGACCCGGCCAAGCCGCTGTTCCAGCCGATCGAGGCGCTCGGCGGCCAGGACCTGTGGAAGGTGGCCGTGGACGCCGCCGCCACCATCCCGGCCGCGGCGCCGATCCCGTGGTGGTGGGCTCAGTCGGTCGACTATCTGGGCGACAACCTCCAGCGCCTGATGGACGGCACGATGTCGCCCGACCAGGTCATCGCCGATTCGTCCGAGAAGATCCAGCGGAACCTGATCGACCGCTCATGAGATCCGTACGACTGTCGCCGTACCTGTTCATCGCGCCGTTCCTGCTGGTCTTCGCCGCCTTCGGGGTCTATCCACTGATCTACGCGCTGCAGCTCAGCTTCATGCGCTGGCGCGGCGCCGGCGCGGCCCGCTGGGTCGGCCTGGACAACTACCTCTACCTGCTGACCAGCCCCGAGTTCTGGGCCTCGCTCGGCAACAGCGCCGTCATGTGGCTGCTGATCGTGCCGATCCAGATCGTCGCCGGGCTGGGCGGCGCGGTGCTGCTGGCCAACGCCAAGCTGAAGCTGCGCGGGCTGTTCAGGGTGGCGTTCATCGCGCCGTTCGTGACGCCGCTGGTGGCCATGGCGCAGGTCTGGATCGTCGTGTTCGACCAGGACTACGGCCTGATCAACTACGCGCTCAACCTGGTCGGGCTGCCCGACGTCGGCTGGCTGACGTCCACCGTGTGGTCGAAGCCGACGCTCGCGCTGTTGTTCCTGTGGAAGACCACCGGCTTCGCCATCATCATCCTGCTGGCCGGGCTGCAGGCGGTGCCCGGCGCGGTCTACGAGGCCGCCGCGCTCGACGGCGCCTCCCGGTGGCGGCAGTTCTGGTCGATCACCGTGCCGCTGGTGCGCAGGAGCATGGCGTTCCTGGTGGTCGTGCAGACCCTGGCCGTCTTCCAGATGTTCGCCGAGCCCTACGTCGTCACCGAGGGCGGCCCGTACGGCTCCACCACCACCGCGGGCCTGTACCTGTACGAGCACATCACCGCATCCGACCTGGGCACCGGCGCCGCGAACTCGTTCCTGCTGGTGCTGCTGGTCTTCGGCCTGTCGCTGGTCTCGGTCAGGCTGCTGCGGCCGAAAGACGAGGTGTCATGACCCAGACCAGGCCGGGCCCCGTCCAGTACGCGGTGCTGGTGCTGCTCGCGATCGCGTTCCTCTACCCGATCTGGTGGGCGGTCAGCTCCTCGCTGAAGCCCGCGGCCGAGATCATCGCGAGCCCGCTGTCGATCGGCGAGCTGACGCTGGACAACTACCGCGCGATGTTCGCCGACGTGCCGATCGGCACCGGATTCGCCAACACGGCGCTGGTGCTGGTGGTCAAGGGCGCGATGACGATGTTCTTCTGCCCGCTGGCCGGCTACGCGTTCGCGAAGTACGCCTTCCCCGGCAAGAACCTGCTGTTCGGCGTGGTGCTGCTGACGCTGATGCTGCCGACGCTGGTGCTGATCATCCCGCTGCTGCTGGAGATGAGCGCGCTGGGCTGGGTGAACACGTACCAGGCGCTGATCCTGCCGGGCAGCGTCGACGCGTTCAGCATCTTCTGGATGCGGCAGACCATCGCCGCCATCCCCGACGAGCTGATCGACGCCGGGCGGGTGGACGGCGCGGGCGAGTTCGGGATCTTCGCCAGGGTCGTGCTGCCGGTGATCCGGCCGGGGCTCGCCGCCCTCGCCGTGCTCACCACCATGAACATCTACAACGACTTCGTCTGGCCGGTCGTCGCCGTCAACGACACCGCGCACCAGACCCTCCAGGTGGTCCTGTCCACGCTGGCGCAGAACGTCACGGGCAACAGGATCGGCGCCGACTTCGCGACGGTCTGGGGCGAGCTGCTCGCCGCGGGCAGCATCGCGCTCCTGCCGCTGCTGGTGATCTTCGTCCTGCTGCAGCGCCACTTCATCAACGGCATCCTCGCGGGCAGCGTCAAGGGCTGACCCGCTCACTCATGAAACGGAGCACCATGACGCCGCGTGCGGAATATCCCCGGCCCCACTTCGACCGGTCGCACTCCTGGTCGAGCCTGAACGGAGACTGGGACTTCCGGGCCGACACCGAGCCGGACTGGAGCCGGACCATCACCGTGCCCTTCGCCTGGGAGACCCCGGCGTCGGGCATCGAGGCCCACTGGCTGCCCGTCGCCTGGTACCGCCGTCAGGTCACCGTCCCCGCCGCATGGGCGGGGCAGCGCGTGGTGCTGCACTTCGGGGCGGTGCACCACGAGGCGACCGTCTGGGTCAACGACGTCGAGGTGGTGACGCACCGGGGCGGCTACACGCCGTTCGAGGCGGACGTCACCGACGCGCTGCGCGACGGGACGCAGGAGGTCGTGGTGCGCGTCTCGGCGCCGCTGGACAAGCGGGAGATCGCGCACGGCAAGCAGCGCAGCGTCCCGCGCGACGACTTCGACGGCGTCTGCTTCACCCCGTCGTCGGGGATCTGGCAGAGCGTCTGGCTGGAGGCGCGGCCCGCGACCCACCTGACCGCCCTGAGCCTACGGCCCTCCCACGAGCTGGACGGCATCGAGGTGGCGGCCCGGGTGGCCGGACCCGCCGAGGCCGTGCTCCGGCTGACCGTGCGCGAGACCGGCACGACGGTCGAGGCGCCGGTCGCCGGCGGGAGCGCGCGGGCCACGCTGCCGATCGCGCGGCCGCGTCTGTGGTCGCCCGAGGACCCGTACCTCTACCACGTGGACGCCGAGCTCGTCTCGGCCGACGGCGCCGACCGCGTCACCGGGTACACCGGGCTGCGGCGCGTCGAGGTGATCGGCGAGGAGCTCCATCTCAACGGCCGCCGCCTGTTCGTGCGGGGTGTGCTCGACCAGGGGTACTGGCCGCGCACCGGGATCACCGCGCCCGACGACGCCGCGCTCCGCCACGACCTCGAGCTGGCCGCGGCGACGGGCTACAACCTGGTGCGCAAGCACCTCAAGCTGGAGGACCCGCGCTTCGTCCACCACGCCGACGTGCTCGGCATGCTGGTGTGGGCGGAACCCGCCGCGACCGGCCGCTTCTCCGCCGACTCCGTCGCCGCCTTCGAGGCGCAGATCGCGCCGATGGTCGAGCGCGACGGCAACTCCCCCGCGATCGTCATCTGGGGCCTGTACAACGAGGAATGGGGCCTCGACTGGGACATCCCCGGCGACCCGGCCAAGCAGGAGGCGACGGCGCACGCGTACGACCTGCTCAAATCGCTTGACCCGAGCAGGCCGGCCGTCGACAACTCGGGCTGGACGCACGTCAAGACCGACCTGCTCGACTGGCACTACTACGACGAGTCGGCCGCCTCGTGGGGCAGGACCGTGGCCGCGCTGCTCGACGGCACGCAGGACGACTTCCCCGTACGCCTCGGCCCCGACTTCGTGGTGCGCAAGAAGCTGGCCGGCGTCCCCGAGCAGCCGCTGCGCGGCCTGCCCAACCTCAACAGCGAGTACGGCGGCGGCTTCACCGGCGTCGAGCGCGCCTGGCACCTGCGCTGGCAGACCCAGGAGCTGCGCCGCCATGACCGGCTGGCCGGCTACGTCTACACCGAGCTGTACGACATCGAGCACGAGTCCGCCGGCCTGCTCGACTTCGAACGCCGGGCCAAGGACCTGGCCGGCGTGGAGCCCGCCCACGTCAACGCCGTGACCACGCTCGTCCTCGACGTCGTGCCCGTCGCGCCCGGCCGCGACCTGCTCAGCGCGGAGCGCGAGGTCGCCGTGCCGGTCCGGGTCTCGCACCACGGTAGCGAGCCGGTCGGCGGGCACCTGCACACCGCCTGGACCCCCGTGTTCGGGGCCGCGCCCGTCTCCCCGGGCGAGCGGGGGCCGTGGATCGAGGCCAAGCCGTTCCTGCTCAGCGGCCCCGCCGAGGTCCGCGCCGAGCTGCCGGCCGGGTGGACGAGCGGGCGGCTGCACGTCACCCTGGTCAGCGACGGCGTCGTCGTGGCCCGCTCGGCCGTGGACGTGGACACCTTCACCGGCGACGTCATCGGGGACGACCGGAGCTGAAACCGCGCGGCTGTGGGTAATGTCTCATATGTCGGCACGGAACGTCTTACCCCTCAAGACATGCCCTAGAGTCCGCACCATGACACCCTGGGAGATGGTCGCGGTGGTCGCGGCCGGCGTCGCGGGCGGGGCCATCAACACCGTGGTCGGCTCCGGATCGCTGATCACCTTCCCCACGCTGCTCGCCGTGGGGCTGCCGCCGATCACCGCCAACGTCTCCAACAACATCGGCCTGGTGCCCGGCGGGCTGGCCGGCGTCGCGGGCTACCGCGCCGAGCTGGCCGGCCAGCGGGCGCGGCTGCTCCGGCTGGCGCCCGCCTCCGTGGTGGGGGCGCTGGCCGGCGGGGTGCTGCTGCTCACCCTTCCAGAGGGTACGTTCACCGCGGTCGTCACCGTGCTCATCGCGATCTCCTGCGCACTGGTGCTGATCCAGCCCAGGCTGGGCGCCCTGCTCGCGGCCCGGCCGCGGCGCGAGCACGGCGGCCCGTGGTTGTGGCTGGGCGCCCTCGCGGCCGGCGCGTACGGCGGCTACTTCGGCGCCGGCCAGGGCATCCTGCTCATCGGCCTGCTGGGCATCCTGCTCGACGACGGCCTGCAACGGCTCAACGCGGCCAAGAACGTGCTCGTCGTCCTGGTCAACGGCACGGCCGCCATCCTGTACACGCTCGTGGCGGACGTCGACTGGCTCGCGGTGCTGCTGGTGGCGCTGGGTTCGATCGCCGGCGGCTTCCTCGGCGCCCGCCTCGGCCGCCGCCTGCCCGCCCCGATCCTGCGCGCCGTGATCGTCTGCATCGGCGTCGTCGCCATCGTCCAGCTCCTCACCGGCTGAGCGTCAGAAGTAACGCGGGAACAGGTCGGTGGTCGGCCAGGTGGTGACCTTGCCGATCTCGGCGTTGATCCGCGGGCTCAGCACGTTGAAGTCGGGCGACCCGGTCTCCTCCCGCCGGTTGAAGATCGCGGCGTAGGTGAAGCCGTTCTGCAGCCGGGCGGTGTAGCTGTAGGTGCCGGGCAACGATCCGTCGTGCCAGGTGTTGAGGTGGCCGGTCACCTGGCGCACCCACAGGCCGGCGCCGTACCACGAGCCGCTCTCCGTGACGCCGGTCTCCGGCTTGGCCAGCATCCTGCCGATGGAGGTGGAGTTCAGCACCGCGCCGGGCGCGTCGAGCACCCGGGCGAAACGCACCAGGTCGACGGCCGAGGCCAGCCAGCCGCCACCCGGGCCGCGGTTCTCCATGCTGAACGCGCCGTACGGCGCCGGCACCACCGTGCCGGAGGCGTCCGTGACGGTCCTGCTGGTGACGTCCGACTCGTAGACCACCTCGCCGGGCGCGGCCTGCGATTCGAGGGTACGGCCGAGCCGCAGCCGGCTGATGCCGACGGGCGCCAGGATCTGCTGCCTGACGTACGACTCGTAGCTCATGCCGGAGACCTTCTCGACGATCATGCCGAGCAGCATGTAGCCGTAGTTGCTGTAGGCGTACCTGCTGCCGGGGGCGAAGTCGAGGGGGCGGCCGCCGGCGTACTGGATGATGTGGTCGCGCGTGATCGGCAGGGAGACGCCGAGGGACCGCGCGATGGTGTGGTCCATGTAGAGGAGGTCGCCGGAGATGTCGCGGTCCCAGCCGCCGGTGTGCTGCAGCAGCCGCCACACCGTCACGTCCGCCAGCCGGGCGTCGGCCGCGGTGGACAGGCCGAGCAGCGCGGCGACGGACGTCCCCAGGTCGAGCCGGCCGTCCTGGGCCAGCCGCATGATCGCCACGGCGGTGATGTGCTTGCTGAGGCTCGCGACCCGGAACAACGAGGTCGGCGACACCGACGGCACGGCTGGGTCGTCGCTGTAGCGGTAGCCCCTGGCCAGCACGAGCTTGCCGTTCTTCGTGATCGCCAGCTGCGCGCAGGAGATCCGGCGTTCCGCGACGTACGTCTTCAGCACGTTGTCGAAACCGGCGAGCGCGGCAGGCGCCACCCCGGAGGTCTGGACCGTCGCGGCGAACGCCGGCCGCGAGCCGCCGAGCACGACGGCGGGTAACGTCGCGGCGCCGGCCGCGAGGAATCGCCTCCTGCTCACCTGCGTGACGGAAGCCGGACGATCGATTCTGGGCATGACCGTATTTCTAGCGGACGATGTCAGAAAATGTCCGGAGTTTTCGTGAATCGACCGCTCACCCGGCCGCGCCGACGAGGAACGCCACGGGCACCAGGGCGGCGGTGAGCGCGACGGCCCACCAGCGAGGTGCGGGGCCGGTGCGCAGGACGGCGACGCCGAGAGGGACCAGGGCGACGGCGAGCCCCGCCAGGGCGGCCAGGGACACGGGGTCGCTGCCGCCCTTGAGCACGCCGAGCGGCAGCGCGGCCGCCGACGCCAGCGCGACGCATCTGACCGGATTGAGCACCCGCGCCCGGCACGCGCCCACGGCCCAGCGCCCGGGAATCGCAGTGATCGTCATACCGGCCATCCAAGCCCCGACCGTACGGCCGCACACGGGCGCTGCGGCGAGGACTCGTGGTGGACCTGGCACTAGCCACGGAGTCACGTGAAGGGCTGGGCCATCTGGCTGAGGGTCTCCTCCACGACGTCGAGGAGGGTGCGGGCCTCGTCCTCCTCGGTCCACTTGTGGCTGGCCAGGCGCAACGCGACCAGGGTCGCCGCGGCCATGACGCGCGGCGGCACCGTGCTCTCGCGGTCGGCGATCGCGTCGGCGAGGTCGCGTTCGAGGGCGGCGAGGCTGGCGAGCTGGCGGGCCAGGATCGAGGGGTGGCGTTTGGCCAGGCGGGTGCGCAGCGCCCACTCCCGTTCGGGCTCCCCCATCTGGTGGTAGAGCTCCTGGACGGACAGGCGCAGCGCCTGCCAGGCCGTCATGTCCGCCGGCTGGGAGCGGACCTGCTCGACCAGCCGCCGGATGCGCTGCTCCTCGCCGTAGAGCAGCGCGTCCTCCTTGCCGGAGAAGTAGTTCGAGAACGTCCGGCGCGAGATGTTGGCCGCGTCGGCGATCGCCTCCACCGTGACGGCGTCGAGCCCGTGCTCGACGACGAGCCGCAGGGCCGCCTCGTGCACGGCTTGACGGGTCTCGGCCTTCTTGCGTTCGCGCAGCCCCACGTTCATGTCCATGATGCGGCTTATCCTACCCATTGGGAATATATGCTCAATAGGCAAATTTGCTCAATGGGCATATATTTACTCGGGGAGGTCCGTATATGAACGCACCACCGCAACAGATGAGCCACCGGCAGATCCTGGAGGCCCTGAGCGGCCTGTTACTGGCGCTGTTCGTCGCGATGCTGAGCGGCACGATCGTGTCCGTCGCCCTGCCGCAGATCATCGGCGCCCTGAACGGCAGCCAGTCCCAGTACACGTGGGTCGTCACCGCGACGCTGCTGGCCTCCACGGCCTCCACGCCCATCTGGGGCAAGCTGGCCGACCTGTTCAGCAAGAAGCTGCTGCTCCAGATCTCCATCGTGATCTTCATGGTCAGCTCGCTGGCGTGCGGCTTCGCCCAGGACACCGCACAGCTCATCGCGTTCCGCGCGGTGCAGGGCCTCGGCATGGGCGCCCTCCAGGTGCTGGTCCAGGTGATCATCGCGGCGATGATCACTCCGAAGGAGCGCGGGCGCTACAACGGCTACCTCGGCGGCGTCATGGCCGTGGCCACCGTGGCCGGGCCGCTGCTCGGCGGGCTGATCGCCGACCAGCTGGGCTGGCGCTGGTGCTTCTTCATCGCGGTGCCGTTCACCGTGCTCGCGTTCGGGCTGCTGCAGAAGACGCTGCGCGTGGCCACCGTGCGCCGCGACGACGTCAAGATCGACTACGTGGGCGCCACGCTCATCGCCGCGGGCGTCAGCGTGCTGCTCATCTGGGTGACGTTCGTCGGCAACTCCTTCGACTGGCTGTCGTGGCAGACGGCCGCGATGGTGATCGGCGGGCTCCTCCTGCTCGGCGTGGCCACCTGGGTCGAGGCGGTCGTCAGGGAACCCGTGGTGCCGCTGCACGTCATCCGCCGCCGTACGCCGGCGCTCGCCATCCTGGCCAGCCTCGCGGTGGGCATGGCGATGTTCGGCGGCTCGGTCTTCCTCGGGCAGTACTTCCAGATCGGCCGCGGGTACAGCCCCACCGAGGCGGGTCTGTTCACGATCCCGATGATGCTGGGCGTACTGGTCTCGTCCACCGTCACCGGGCGCATGGTGTCGAAGAGCGGCCGCGTCAAGCCGTACATCGTGACCGGTGCGGTCGTGCTCACGATCGGGTTCCTCGGGCTGTCGGCGATGGACCACGAGACCTCGCTGGTGTTCATCGCCGTGTCGATGGTGCTGGTCGGGGCCGGGGTCGGCATGTCGATGCAGAACCTCGTGCTCGCCATCCAGAACACCGTCCCGCTGCGCGAGCTGGGCGCGGCCAGCGGCGCGATCACCTTCTTCCGGTCGCTGGGCGGCACCATCGGCGTGTCCGTGCTCGGCGCGGTGCTGGCGAACCAGGTCGCGACGAGCATCGCGCAGGGGCTGGCCAAGATGGGCATCGACGCCTCCGGCGCGACCGGCGGCAGCACACTGAACATCGCGGCGTTGCCCGAGCCGGTCAAGCCCGTCGTACGGGCCGCGTACGGCGACGCCACCGGCCACATCTTCCTCATCTCGGCGGCCATCGCCGTGGTCGGCCTGATCGCGACCCTGTTCCTGCAGCCGGTCAAGCTCCGCGACAGCCTCGACCTGCCCGCTCCGGCGGAGGAGGAGAAGTCGCCCGTCTCCTGAACGGGCAGGCTGAACGGGTAAGGGGGCGTGCGAGCCCCGGCTGCGGACAGGGCTCGCACAAGATCATTTTCCCCGATCCGCGGGGCGGTCCGTCCGCGCTCCGGGTGGGAGGATCGGGAACGTGCAGTTCGGCATCCTGGGCCCGCTCGTGGTGCGGCCGTCCGGCGGCGACCCGGTCGCCGTGGGCGGCCCGCGCCCGCGTGCCGTGCTCGCGATGCTGCTGCTCGACGCCGGACGGCTGGTGAGTCTCGAACGCCTCATCGACGGCCAGTACGGCGACCGCCCGCCCGCCGGCGCCGCCAACGCCGTCCAGGCGCAGATCTCCCGGCTCCGGCGCGCTCTGCCGGACGGTCTGATCGAGTTCCACGGCGCCGGTTACCGCCTGGCCGCCGACCGCGACGACGTGGACGCGCACCGCTTCGAGCGGCTGACCCGGGAGGGGCGCGGGCTGCTGGCCGCCGGCCGGGCCGCCGAGGCCGCCGCCGTGCTGCGGGAGGGGCTGGAGCTGTGGCGGGGGCCGGCGTTCGCGGACGTGGCCGACGCGCCGTTCGCGGGGCCGCAGGCGCTGCGGCTGGAGGAGCTGCGGCTGGCGGCGGCGGAGGACCTGTCCGAGGCGGAGTTGTCCCTGCCGGACGCGCGGCCCGTGGCGGGGCTGCGGGAGCTGGTCGCCGCCCATCCGCTCCGCGAACGCCCGCGCGGCCTGCTCATGCGGGCCCTGGACGCCGCCGGACGCCAAGCGGAGGCGCTCGCCGTCTACGAGGAGGGCCGGCGGCTGCTGGCTCACGAGCTCGGCGCCGACCCCTCCCCCGAGCTGGCCGCCCTCCACCTGGAGATCCTGCGCGGCGAACGCCCTGCGCAGCCGAGGGGCTGGTCGGCTCCCCCGGCCCAGCTCACCACGTTCGTGGGCCGCGAGGCCGAGCTGGCCCGGCTCACCGCCCTCCACGACGCCCGGCTGATCACCGTCGTCGGCCCCGGCGGCACCGGCAAGACCCGCCTCGCCCTCGAATGGATCGCCCACGCCCCCGACGCGCAGGGCAAGAGCGCTGCACTCCGGCCCTCGACCGGCCGCGACCCGCACGTCACGCCCCACCACCGAGGCGCCGGCCGGCGGGACGGGCAGGTGTGCTTCGTGGACCTCGGGGTCGTCGAAGGCGGTGTGGCGGCGGCGGTGCTCGCGGCCGCCGGGCTGCGGGAGCCGGCGTTGCGCCCGCTCGCCGCGGACGGCCCCGACCCCGTCGAACGGCTCGTCGCGGCCTTCGGCGGCCGGCCTCTCCTACTCGTGCTGGACAACTGCGAACACGTCGTCACCGAGGCCGCCACGCTCGCCCGCCGCCTGCTCGCCGGCTGCCCCGGCCTGACGATCCTGGCCACCAGCCGCGAACCGCTCGGCATCACCGGCGAACACCTGGTGCCGCTGGCGCCCCTGCCCGTCCCCTCCCCGGAGGAGGCCCCGGCGGATCCGCTCGCCTGCGCGGCGGTCCGGTTGTTCGCCGACCGCGCGGCGGCCGTCAGGCCCGGGTTCGAGGTCGGCCCGCACAACCTCGGCGCGGTGCTGCGCATCTGCGCGGCGCTCGACGGCCTGCCGCTGGCGATCGAGCTGGCCGCCGCGCGGGTGCGGACGTTCGGTGTGGCGGAGATCGCCGACCGGCTGGCCGAGCACGGCCGGTTCCGGCTGTTGTCCCGGGGCGACCGTACGGCCGCCGCGCGGCACCGGACGCTGCACGCCGTCGTGGAGTGGAGCTGGGACCTGCTCGACGCGGAGGAGCAGGCGCTGGCCAGACGGTTCGCGGTGTTCGCCGGCGGCGCGAGCCTGGAGGCGGTGGAAGGGGTCTGCGGCACCGCCGAGTCACTCGTCGGCCTGGTGGACAAGTCGCTGGTCGAGACCGACGGCGAGCGTTACCAGATGCTCGACACGATCCGGCTGTTCTGCCTGGAGCGCCTGGCCGAAGCGGGCGAGGAGGCACGCTTTCGGCAGGCCCACGCGGCTTGGTTCCTGGAGTTCGCGCGGCGCGCCGGCGACCGCCTCTACCGCGACGAGCAGCTCACGTGGCTGGCCCGGCTGTCGGCCGACAACGCCAACCTGCAGGCGGCGCTGCGCTGGAGCGTCGAGCACGACCGTCCGACGGCGTGGCGGCTGGTGGCGGCGCTGGCGATGTACTGGTGGCTGAGCGGGCGGCGCGGCCAGGCCACCCGCCACGCCGTACGCCTCCTCGACGCGACCGGCCCGGAGCCGCCCGCCGGGCTGGCCGAGGAGTACGTGATGGCCGTGCTGCACGCCGTACCGGAAGCGGGGTCGCCGCACTGGGAGCGGGCCCGGCAGATCATGGGTTCGTCCGACCGGCCGATGCGGTACCGCTTCGGCGTGGCCCTGTGGGGCATGCTCGCCGGCCCGCCCGAGCCGTGGTCACAGGACGGGCCGCAGAGCGGGCAGGACGCGCCGGTGCTCGGCTCCGAGCCGTGGAGCCGGGCGCTCGGGCGGCTCAGTGTCGCCCTGATGCTGCTGCTCGGCGGTTCGCCCGCCGACGGGGAACGCGAGCTGGAGCGGGTGCTCGCCGACTTCGGCGCGGTCGGCGAACGCTGGGGGACGGCTCAGGCGCTCGACTGGCTGGCGCTGGCGGCGAGCTGGCGCGGCGACTGGGCACGGGCGTTCCCGTTGTGGGAGCGGGCGCTCGGCCTGCTGGAGGAGCTGGGCGCGCTCGACGAGCTGGCCGACGTGATGGGCAGGCGGGCCGAGGCGCGGCTGCGGGCGGGCGACGTCCGTGCGGCCCGCGCCGACCACGAACGGGTCGGCGAGCTCGAACGCCGGCTGGGCAGGCCGGAGCTGATGGCGTGGGTCCACCTCCAGCTCGGCGAGCTGGCCCGCTACGAAGGCGACCTGCCCGAGGCGGCCCGCCGTCTGGAGACGGCGCTGGCCGGCTCGCGGACCGGCGCGTTCACCGCCGAGGGCACCCGGGCGCGGGTGTACACCGCCCTCGGCCGGCTCGCCACCGCCAAGGGCGCGGCCGAGGAGGCCGAACGCCTGCACGCCCTGGCCGTGACCACCGCGCTGCACTCGCCCATGTCCAGCGACCTCGCCGACGCCGCCGAGGGCCTCGCTTCCGTACGGGAGCCGGCCGAGCAGGCGGCGCTGCTGCTCGGCATCGGGGTGGCGCTGCGCGGCGTTGCCGTGGTCGGCGACCGCGACGTCGCGGCGGCCGCCGCCGAAGCCACACGGTCCCTGGGCCCGGACGGCTTCGCGACCGCGTACGCCCAAGGCGCGGCGATGACCCGCGCCGCGGCACGAGCCACCCTGCGACGCGCAGCCGCCGCACTGACAGAACCGGCCACCCAGCGCGATGGCGAGCCACCGCACTGACCAGGCCCGCCGGCCCGAGGCGCTGACAGGGCGGAAACGGGCTGTCAGGCGGTGGTCGCCGGGTTGTCAGCGGCGGGCGGGACGCTGCGGGGCATGCGAAACATCCTCATATCGGGCGCCGGTATCGGCGGCCCGGCGTTGGCTCACTGGCTCGTGCGCAGCGGGTACCAGGTCACCGTCGTCGAGAAGGCGCCGGGCCCGCGCCCCGGCGGGCAGGCGGTGGACTTCAAGGGGGAGACCCATCTGGCCGTGCTGAGACGCATGGGGATCCTCGAAGACGTACGGCGGCTGCGGACCGGCGGGACCGACCAGGAGATCGTGGACGCGCACGGCCGCCGGGTCGCGGTCATGCCGGGCGCGTTCACCGGCGGCGACCTGGAGATCAGGCGCGGCGACCTGTCCCGCATCCTGTACGACCGCACCTTCCCCCACTGCGAGTACGTCTTCGGCGACTCGATCACCTCGCTCACCGACACCCCGGGCGGCGTGCACGTCACCTTCGAGCGCTCCGTGCCCCGCACGTTCGACCTGGTGGTGGGGGCGGACGGCATCCACTCGGCCGTGCGCCGCCTGGCGTTCGGCCCGGAGAAGGAGTTCGTCAGGTTCCTCGGCCACTACTACGCCCTGGCCGAGATCGAGCAGGACGTCGGGCAGACGCCGTGGATGTACAACGAGCCGGGGCGGCTGGTCGCCGCGGGCGGCCCGAAGGCGCCGGCGTTCTTCGTCTTCGCCTCCGAGGAGGAGCTCGACTACGACCGCTACGACCCCGACCGGCAGAAGGACATCCTGGCCCGCGCGTACGCCGGCATGGGCTGGCGGACCCGGGAGGTCATCGACGCGGTGCGCGACTCCGGCGACGTCTACCTCGACTCGATCAGCCAGGTCAGGATCGACCGCTACAGCGCGGGCCGGGTGGTGCTGCTCGGCGACGCCGCGTACGGCAACACGCTGGGCGGGTTCGGCACCGGCCTGGCCGTCGTGGGCGCGTACGTGCTGGCGGGCGAGCTGGTCCAGGCGGGCGGCGACCACCGCGCGGCCTTCGCCGCCTACGAACGGCACATGCGCCCGTACGCCAAGATCGCCGAGAACGGCAACACCGGCCCGTTCCTGGCCCCCGGGACCCGGGCGCGGATCCGCATGCGCAACCTGATGTTCCGCCGCGCCTTCCTGCTCCGCCTGATGATCAGAATCGGCGACAGGTTCGCGACCGACATCGCGCTCGAGGACTACCCGGCTCTGACGCGCGCGTGACCTCAGGCCAGGCGGCCGACGCCGCCGTCGATGCGGAGCCGCGGCATGCCGTCCAGCAGGGGCACCTCGGGCTCGGACGGGTCGATGCGCCACTCGTGCACCGGCACCAGGCCGGGCCCGATCAGCTCGAAGCCGTCGAAGAGCCGCAGCACCCGCTCGCGCTTGCGGAAGGTGGGCTGCGCGGGCGAGCCCGCCGTCGCCATCGTGAGCTGGGCGATCGCCTCCGGTGAGCTCTCGGCCATCGCGTGGGAGAGCACCAGGTGGCCGCCCGGGGACATGCGGTCCCTGAAGGCGGCCACGATGCCCGCGGGGTCCTCCTCGTCGGTGACGAAGTGCAGCACGCCGACCATCAGCACGCACACCGGCTGGTCGAAGTCGATCAGGCCGGTGACGTGCGGGTCGGCGAGGATCTCCGCGGGACGGCGCAGGTCGGCCTGGATGCTCGCCACCCCCGGGGCGTCCGCCAGCAGCACCTGGGCGTGCATGCGCACCACGGGGTCGTAGTCGACGTAGACCACCCGGCACGCGGGGTGCACGGCGCGGGCGGTCTCGTGGATGCTGGGCGAGGTCGGGATGCCGGTGCCGAGATCGATGAACTGCCGGACGCCCTGCTCGGCCAGGTGGCGCACCGCCTCGACCTGGAAGCGGCGGTTGGCCCTGGCCACCAGACGGGTGTCGGGGGCGACCGCGAGGAGGCGCTCGGCCACCGCGCGGTCGACCGCCAGGTGGTCCTTGCCGCCGAGCAGATAGTCGTACACCCGGGCGGAGCTCGGGACACTCGGATCGACACCGGGCGGAACGCGTTCTAGCTCGGTCACGTGGGCCGTCTCCTCCTACGCGCACGACGTGGGGCTCATCATAGACGGAGAGCAGGGCTCACAAGGCGGAGATCACCAAGCCCGAATCAGAACACGTTCCGCCCGGCTGGTCCCGGGCGAATCCGCAGGTCTCGACGGGCCGGATGACGGTGATCCTGTCGACCGCCCAGCACAGACCGATGGCCAGCCCGAGCAACGGCAACAGGGCCAGGAAGACCAGCACCGGCGTGCTGATCAGGTGACCGAAGATCGTGGTCTGGGTGATCCCCGCCTGGTCGGGGGTGACGCCGAACGTGTCGTACACGCTCTCGAACCCCATGTAGAGCAGCGCGTAGACGGCCACCGCGACCGGCACCACCACCGTGCCGAGCTTTCCAAGATCTCCAGCGCGCTGCCCCGGCCCGTCTCCGGGGTGGATCGCACGGTTTCCTGGTGTGACGGGGTCAATGTTTCGTGAGTCATGAGAGGGAAGGATCGCAGCAATCACCACGAGCCGGGCTAGAACAGGTTCTCGATTACCGGGGTGGCTGGCGCGCACCAGGTGAGTTCGGCAATTATGAGGGCCTTCGAGTTGATGCACCCTCCTCCGGGGGGACCGGAAATACAGCCTCATGACCGATGCGCTCAAGGCGCGAGCCTGTGCATCCTGGTGGGGACGGGTCCGGCGCGGGGGCTCGTACCGGACCTGAGAGGAGCCACGAGGCATGGACCACACGGAAGGCCGACCCACCGTGATCTTGGACAACGGGGTCGTCGGCAGGGTCATGCTGGCCCATTCCTCCAGGCGCGACCTCGTGCTCGTGCTCGGCATGGACGGCACCCTGCTCAGCTGCCAGCTCGACGACATCGCCTGCGTGGTCGGAGGCGCCCCGCTCTGCCGCGACGGCTGACGCCCGGGGTCACCCCCGCGAGACGATGCCGGCGAACAGCTCGGCCGCGGCGAAGTCGTTGGTCAGCCGGTTCTTGGTGAGCGCGAAGGCCGTGCCGGTGGCGGTGTCGGCCCAGGCGGCGCTGCCGCCGGCGCCCGGCACCCCGAAGACCGTCGGGCTCAGCTCCGCCGTCGAGGTCGGCCCGCCGATGCCGTAGCCGAGCCCCCAGGTCGACGGCATGCCGAAGACCTCGTCGATCCCGTCCGAGACCACGGACGTCGCCTCGCGCAGCCGCTCCGGTGAGATCAGCCGCACGCCGTCGACCTCGCCGAGCAGCGCCGCGTACATCCGGGCGATGGCCCGCGCCGAGGTCTTGCCGCCGGCGGGGATGTCGGCGGCGAGGTAGTCGGGGCGGTTGCCGAGCTCGGCGTTCGGCATCAGCGTCATCGGGCCGGCCTTGAACATCGGCAGGTCGGCCGGCATCTCCCCGAACGCCGACATGTCCATCGGCGCGTCCTCCAGCCGGGCCAGCCGGTGGTGCTCCTTCTCCGGCATGCCGAAGTAGAGCTCGTCGGCCACGCCCAGCGGCCCCGCGACGTCCTCGCGCAGCACCTGCGAGATCGGCTTGCCGGTGACCCGCCGGACGATCTCGCCGACCAGGAAGCCGAACGTGTAGGCGTGGTAGCCCATCTTCGTGCCCGGCTCCCACCACGGCTCGGCGTCCTCCAGCGCGGCGGTCATCTTCTCCCAGGTGCAGACGTCCTCGGGCGTGGTGTCGAGTGGGACGCCGGGCACGCCCGCCGTGTGGGAGAGGACGTGGCGCACGGTGACGCCCTGCTTGCCGTGCCGGGCGAACTCCGGCCACAGCTCCGCGACCGGGGTGTCGTAGTCGAACAGGCCGCGCTCGGCCAGCACGTGCGCGACCGTCGCGGTGGCGCCCTTGCCGATCGAGAAGTTGTAGAAGGGCGTGTCATGGGTGACGGGCCGGCCGGTCTCCGGGTCGGCGACGCCGGCGACCACGTCCACGACCTGCACGCCGTCGCGGTAGACGGCCACCTGGAGCCCGCGCTCCTCGCCCGACTCGACCAGCCTGTCGGCCGCTTCCTGCACCTGCTTCTGGAGGTCGCTCATGACCTGTCCTCTCGTTGGGGGAACTAGACGGTACAGTACTGGCCATAGTACGGAACTGTCTAGTACTCTTCTCCGCAGGGACGACGAGAGGGCGGTCCATGGAAGACAACGGCCGAACGGCACGCAAGCGGGCGCAGATCCTGGAGGCGGCGCGGCCGGTGTTCCTGCGCAACGGCTACGTCGGCGCCAGCATGGACGAGGTGGCCGCGCTGGCCTCGGTGTCGAAACAGACGGTCTACAAGCACTTCACCGACAAGGAACAGCTCTTCACCAGCATCATCATGGACACCACCGCCCAGGTGGAGGGTCTGACCAAGATGATCACGGCGACCCTCGACGACGACGGCGACCTGGCGCGAGACCTCCGCGCGCTGGCCCGCGGATTCCTCGGCGCGATCATGGAGCCCGAGCTGCTGCGCCTGCGCCGCCTGGTCATGGCCGAGGCCGAACGTTTCCCCGACCTCGGCCGCACGTGGTACGAGCGGGGCTTCGAACGCTCGCTGAAGACCCTCGCCGCGGCCTTCGGCCGGTTGGGCGAGCGCGGCGTGCTCCGCCTCGACGACCCCGAGCTCGCCGCCGAGCACTTCGTCGGCCTGCTGTTGTGGATCCCGGTCAACAAGGCCATGTTCCGCGGCGGCAACGACCTCTACGCCGAGGCCGACCTCGACCGCCTGGCCGAGGCCGCGGCCGGGGCGTTCCTGCGCGCGTACGCTAGTCCAGATACCGCCTGAGCCCGTCGGCCAGGGCCTCGGCCATGCGCTCGCGGAAGGCGGGGTCGGACATCTTGGCGGCGTCGCCCTTGTTGCGCATGTTGCCGGCCTCCAGGAAGACCGCCGGCCGCTTCGACAGGTTGAGCCCGCCCAGGTCCGTACGGCTCTGCAGGCCGTTCGTCGCCGTGTAGTTCGCGTACGGCATCCCCGTGCCGTCGCGGTAGGCGTCGCGGATGTCCCGGCCGAGCCGGGCTGACGGCTCCACCACGTCGTCGTTGTGGCCGGGCAGCAGCCCCGGCGTGATCACGTGGAACCCGTGGCCGCTCGCCCTGGCGCCGTCGCCGTGGATCGACAACACGGCGTCGGCCTTCGCCTGGTTGCCGATGGCGGCCCGCTCGGTGATGCACGGCCCGACGCCCTTGTCGTCGGGGCGGGTGAGCACGACCTTGGCGCCCATGCCCTCCAGGATCGGCTTGAGCCTGCCGGCGACATCCCAGGTGAACGCGTGCTCCTGGAAGCCGGCGGCGGTCGAGGCGCCGGTGGTGTTGCACGGTTTGCGGCCGGTGATGATGTCGACCGGGCGGTTGATCACCTCGGGATGGGCGGCGTTGCGGCCGTTGTGGCCGGGGTCGATCACCACGACCTTCCCGTCCAGCGGACGCGCGGGCGCCGGAGAGGCGGCCGACACGCCCCCTGTTGTCAGCACCACCAGCATGGCGAACGCCACGGCTCCGGCTCGGTTGGCAGCCATGAGACCGTCCGTACCCGCCAGGGCGCGCAAGGAACCGGCTTGACCTGCACTTACGTCGCCAGCGGCGGCTCCTCGCGCCTGCGGATGAGGTACGGCGGCATCGCCAGCGCGTGCAACCCGGTCGTGCGCAACAGCTCGACGGCGTGCTCCGGCGTCTCGGCCAGCGGCTCGCCCGGCCCGCTCAGCGAGGTGTTGACCAGCACCGGCACCCCCGTGCGCCGCTGCCAGGCGGTCAGCAGGGCGTACAGGAACGGGGTGGTCGCGCGTTCGGCCGTCTGGAGCGCGGCCGTGCCGTCCGCGTGCGTGACGGCGGGCAGCAGCTCCCGGTACGCGGGCCGGACGGGGGCGGCGTACTGGCGGAACGGCGCGGGCCGGTCGATCTCGAAGTAGCGCCCGGCCTGGTCGGCCGGCACCACCGGGGCCAGCGGCCGGAACCACTCGCGGCCCCTGACCTCCCGGTTGACGTAGTCCCGCAGACCGGGCCTGCGCGGGTCGGCGAGCACGCTGCGGTGGCCCAGCCCGCGCGGCCCCGACTCGCCGCGTCCCTCGTACAGCCCGACCACGCGCCCGCTCGCCAGCAGCGCCGCCACCTCCGCCACCAGGTCGCCGGGCCGCTCGGCGTACAGGTCGTCCGGCAGCGCGCGCACGGCCGCCTCGACCGCGCCGGCGTCGGCGTCCGGGCCGAGGAAGTCGTCGGTCCACCGGAACCGGCTCTCCACGCCCAGGCACGTGATGAGCCCGTACAGGGCGCAGCCGACGGCCGTGCCGCCCGCGTGCGGGCTGGGCGGGACGAACACCTCACGGAACGGCGACTCGCGCAGCAGCCGGCCGTTGGCGGGGACGTTGAGGGCCGCGCCGCCCGCGAACACCAGCGCGTCCAGGCCGGTCCTGTCGTGCAACCACCCGGCCAGGCGGGTCAGCGCCCGCTCGAAGGCGCGCTGGCCGGCCGCGGCCAGGTCGGCCGCCCGCCGGAACTCCTCACCGCCCGGCTCGTAGCCGGTCGCCGCGCCGAACGCCGCCATCCAGGCGGCCGGGATGTGCACCTCGTGACCGCGGACGTCGAGGTCGGGCAGGCCGAGCGCGTCCGGGTCGCCGTACGCGGCGAGGCCCATCACCTTCTCCTCGTCGCCCTCGCCGGGCCACAGCGCCGCCGTCAACAGCGCGTAGAAGGCGCCGAGGCCGGCCGGGCGGGCCCAGTCGCCGTCCCAGAGCTGCTTGGCCACGCACTCGATCCGGCCGCGCGCGCACCGGTAGAACGAGGCGACCTCCAGCAGCTCGCCGTCGGTGCCGGGCGGCAGCTCGACGCGCTCGGTGAAGTCGCGCACCCGGCTGCCCTGCGCGTCGATGACCAGCCCCGCCGCCTGCCCGAACGGCGAGGGGTAGAAGGCGCCGTAGAGGTGCGCGAGGTGGTGCGAGATCAGCGCGACCGGGGCTCCCCGCCTCAGGCTGAGCGTCTCGCGCATCTCCCCGTGGTACGCACTCGCGTGCTCCATCTCCGAGTCGCAGGAGTAGCACTCCACGACCAGGTCGACGGGCTCCTTGAGCTGCGGGAGAGCCGGCAGGTAGCTGTCGGGCAGGTCGCCGAGCCGCCCCCAGTGACCCTTGCGGCGGGTGACGCGATCCTTCTGCAGGCTGTACATGCCCGACTCGCCCACCGCCACGGCGAGAGAGCCGTCCTGGGTGCGATTGATACCGACAACGATGGGAACGTCCGCCATCTTCGGTGCCTCCTGGTCGTGATCATGGGCACCATTACCCTTCGCATGCGCAAGACGATCTCCCAACCGCGTAAGGGACCCGTCAGCAGCTCTCCACGACACGGGCGTCGCCGCCCCCTACAGTGGGCCCGGTGGGAGGTGCCATGTCCGACGACGCCGGCGAGGCCGTCGCCGCCCGCGTACGGCGCCACCTGTCCGCCTGCCGCGACCTGCTGCTGCGGCACGCCGAGCCGTTCCCCGCCACGACCGGCGGCGGATCGACGCCGCGATCCGCGCGCTCGACCGGCCCGGCCCGCTGGACTTCGCCGCCCTGGTCACACGGGCGGCCTTCGACCCCGGCCGGTCGGTCCTCAGCGTGCCGGCGCAGCGGTTCGTACTGGCCTGCGCCCGCGAATGGCTTCTCACCGCCGCCCACGTTCCCGTACGAGATGCCGAGGAGCTCGTCGTGCGGCGCGTCGCTGCGCCAGGTGGTCTGCGCGTTGCGCACCTGGATGCGGAATGCCGCATCAATCGCCCTCTGCGGGGCCGGGGGGATGTGCGGACAATTCTGGCCCACTCGCAGTGGGCCAGGCAGTAAATGCCGAGACTTCCTCAGGTGTTTCTTGATCTAGGGGATTTCGGTGATGCGGACGGCGTCGGCGATGACGTAGCCGGGGGACGACGTCCAGCGGCTCACCCCCACCACGTCGTACGTGCCGGCGGCGAGGGTGAACGTGCCGAGGGCGCGCCAGGCGCCGCCGCCCGTGCGCTGGTCGACGGTGACCGTCCGGTTGCCCGTCGAGGTCGCCACGATGTACGGGGTCGCGCTGTTGTAGCCCGCGTCGGCCGGATGCCAGACCTCCACTCGGTAGGTGCCGGCGCTGGGAACGGCCGTGCGGAACCAGGCCGGGTCGCTGGCCGCGACCGGGTCGGCGAAGCGGTAGTCGGCGCCGTGGCGCTGCCCGGAGAAGGCGGAGGTGCCCCAGTTCGTACTGGCGGTGAAGCCGGAGCCGGCGTTGTCCACCACCACGCTGAACCCGCCGCCGCCCGATCCCACGGCCCGGCCCGCACTCGGCGCGCTCTCCTGGTGGGTGCGGGAGAGCGCCGTCACGTAATAGGTCCCGCCGTCGGCCGAGGCGTCGGTGAACGTCGTCTGGCGGGTCGTCCCGACGAGGTTGCGCGCGTCGGCGAAGAAGCACGGGTCGGCCGCCGACGGCGAACCGGCCACCCGGTAGACCGCGTACGAGGTGCCCGAGCCCGTCCAGGAGAGCTGGACGCCGTTCGACGCGCGGACGGCCGACGTGATCGAGGGGGCGGCGGGCGCGGCGCCGGAGCCACGGGCGGGCGGCAGGGCCGGACGGGTGTAGTGCGTGTTCGCCAGGCGGGTGATCGCGCCGATGCGGTCGGCCCTGACGTCCTTGGCGCTGAAGAACACGTCGCCGACGATCTCGGGGTGACGGCGGTTGTCCGTCAGGTGGTCGCTCAGCTCGGCCGGGTCCTGCCAGGCGGCGGCCTCGCCGGAGGCGCCCGCGCGATAGGCGGCCTGGCCGATGACGAGCTGTACGCCTGTGCCGCTCACCACGTCGGACCACCAGGCGGTGAGCACCTCGTACGCCGCCGTGGAGAAGCCGATGTGCCAGTAGATCTGCGGCGCGAGGTAGTCGACCCAGCCCTCCTTCACCCACCGCCGGCTGTCGGCGTAGATCGCGTCGTACGACTGCAGGCCCGAGGTGCGCGAGCCGAGCGGGTCGGTGCCGGCGTTGCGCCAGATGCCGAACGGGCTGATCCCGAACGACACGTGCGGCTTGGCGGCGTGGATGCGCTGGTCGAGCTCGCGGACGAGCAGGTTGACGTTCTCCCGCCGCCAGTCTCCGATGGTGTCGAACGCGCCGCCGTAGCGCTCGTACGTGGCCGTGTCGGGGATGCTCTGGCCGCTGACCGGATACGGGTAGAAGTAGTCGTCCAGGTGGACGCCGTCCAGGTCGTAGCGGGTGACGGCGTCCATGATCGCGTCCTCGATGAAGTCGCGGACCTCCGGGATGCCCGGGTTGTAGTAGAGCTTGCCGCCGTAGGCGAAGCGCCAGCCGGGGTTGCGCCGCGCGGGGTGCGAGGACACCAGGCGCGAGGCGTCGTCGTGGTTGGCGATCCGGTACGGGTTGAACCAGGCGTGGAACTCCAGGTTGCGGGCGTGCGCCTCCCTGACCATGAACGCCAGCGGGTCGTAACCCGGGTTGCCGCCCTGGGTGCCGGTCAGCCACTGCGACCACGGCTCGTACGGCGAGGGCCAGAACGCGTCGGCCGTCGGCCTGACCTGCACGACCACCGCGTTCATCCGCCTTGCGACGGCGAGGTCGAGCCAGGCGCGGAACTCGGCCTGCTGGACCGACGCGCTCAGCCCGGTGCGGCTGGGCCAGTCGATGTTGGCGACCGAGGAGATCCACATGGCCCGCAGCTGACGCTTCGGGGTGGCCGGATCGACGACGCAGGCGGTCGCGGAGGACGACGAGACGGGGACCAGGACGACGGCGGCCGTGAGCGCCGCGAGGACGGTACGCAGAAGCGCGGTCACGAAGGGAAGTTTCAGCGCATTTGCGAGAGGGCGCAATAGTTTTCACAACTTGGAGGGGGCCCAATTCTCAGGCGCCCCAGAAGGCGAGGAGTTTCACCTAACTCACGAGTAATGTCAATTGTCGACATCCAGTCAGAAGCTGCCGTAGCGTGCTCCCCGTCCACTCGTGAACGAGGAGCCCTCATGACTCTCGTCCGCACGCGATTAGCAGCCCTCGCCACCTCCCTCCTGGCCGTCCTCCTCATCGCCGCAGGTCAGCCTGCGTGGTCCGAGGCCAAGGACGCGCCACTGCCCGCCGCCTTCGCCAAGGCCGCCGCCAAGTACGACGTGCCGCGCGACCTGCTGGTCGCCCTCGCGTACGCCGAGACCCGCCTCGACGGGCACGGCGGCGAGCCCAGCGCCAGCAACGGCTACGGCGTCATGCACCTGGTCAGCAACCCGGCCAACCACTCCCTGGAGAAGGCCGCCGAGCTCACCGAGCTGCCGGCCGACAAGCTCAAGACCGACGACGAGGCCAACATCCTCGGCGGCGCGGCCGTCCTGCGCTCCCACGCCGACGCCCTCGGCCTGGACGAGAGTGCCAGGAAGGACCCGGGCCGCTGGTACCAGGCGGTCGCCGAGTACGGCAACGCCTCCTCGCCCGAGCTGGCCCGCCTGTACGCCGACGCGGTGTACGAGAACATCGGCCTCGGCATCAACGCCCGCGGCCTGCAGGTCAAGCCGCAGGAGGTCACCGCCGACCGCGGCGAGTACGCCAAGACCCGCGACCTGACCTCCAGGGCGGCCGACGCCGGCATCCTCAGCACCGACTACGGACCCGCGGCGTGGGTGCCGGCCAACTCCGGCAACTACCGCGTCTCCAGCCGCGAGACCAGCTACAACATCGACCGGGTCGTCATGCACGTCGCCCAAGGCTCGTACGCGGGCACGATCTCCTGGTTCCAGAACCCGAGCGCCAACGTCTCGGCGCACTACGTGATCAAGTCGTCCAACGGCGCCGTCACCCAGATGGTGCGCGACAAGGACGTCGCCTGGCACGCGGGCAACTCCACCTACAACAACCGGTCCATCGGCATCGAGCTCGAGGGCTACGTCTCCGACGCCTCGTGGTTCACCGACGCGATGTACCGGTCCGCCGCGGCCCTCGTCAGACACCTGTGCGACGAGTACGCCATCCCGAAGACCCGGACCGGCATCATCGGCCACAACGAGGTCCCCGGCGCGACCCACACCGACCCGGGCCCGCACTTCAACTGGACCACGTTCATGAACTACGTGACCGGCGGCGGCACCACCCCGCCGACGTTCACGACGACCGTGGACAACACCACGGCCGGCCAGTTCACCGCCAGCGCCAACTGGGGCACCTCGGCCTACTCCAGCCAGCGCCACGGCGCCGACTACCGCTTCGCCGAGCCCGTCGCCGCCAGCGACCCCGCCTGGTACTCGGCCACCATCCCGAGCGCCGGCACGTACCGGGTCGAGGTCTGGTATCCGGCCGATCCCGGGTACAACAGCTCGGCGCCGTACATCGTGGCGACGTCGAGCGGCAACCAGACCGTCTTCGTCGACCAACGATCGGGCGGCGGAGCCTGGCGCACGATCGGCACGTTCTCCCTCAACGCCGGCACGTACAACGTGGTCGGCGTGAGCCGCTGGACCTCCGGCACCGGCCTCGTCATCGCCGACGCCGTCCGCATCAGCCGCTGACCCCACCCCCGACCGAGACCCGCGCCCCGACCGGGGCGCGGGCTTCTCGCCGACGGGTGCGCCTCAGCCCTTGCAGAACACCTTGGTGGCGAGGCCCATCACCTCCTGGGTGGACGGGTTCCGGGTCGAGGGGTTGATCGACAGGGTCAGCGACGTGCCCGAGTCCGAGCGGAACGCGAACGTCAGGTAGCCGATCAGCTCGCCGCTGTGCCCCCACACCTTGCCGCACGGCAGCGCGTACGCCTGCAGGCCCAGCCCGTAGGCGAACCCCGCCCCGGTCTCGACGGTCGTGCGCATGGCCCGCAGCGACGCGGCGCTGGTCAGCTTGCCGCTCAGCAGGGCGGACATGAACCGCTCCAGGTCGGCCGTGGTCGAGATCATCTCTCCCGCCGCCCAGTCGAGCGAGGGGTTCATGCGGGTCGCGTCGACGAGCCGGGGCATCGGCTCGTACCCCTTGGCGTGCGGGGACGGCACGCCGGGGCGGTCACCCGGGACGATCGTGTGGCGCAGGCCCAGCGGGCGCAGGATGCGGCGCGTGACCTCGTCGCCGTACGGCCTGCCCGTCAGCTTCTCCACCAGCAGGCCGAGCACCACGTAGTTGGTGTTGGAGTAGTGCCATCCGCCGTCGTCGGGGAGCTTCTTGGCGAAGGCCACGTTGAGCAGTTCGCGCGGCCGGTAGGAGCGGAACCTCGCCTCACCGCGCCACCGGTTGGTCGAGTATCCCGGCTCGCTCATGTAGTCGTACAGGTGACTGGTGTGGTTGAGGAGCTGCCGGACGGTGATGTGCTCCCCGCCCGGGACGAGGCCCGGCAGGTGGCGGTCGATGGGGTCGTCGAGCCGTACCCTGCCCTCGTCCACGAGTTGGAGCACCACGGTGGCGACGAACGTCTTGGTGACGCTGCCGATCCGGAAGTAGCCGGCCGGCGAGGGCCGGCCGTCGTTCTTGATGTCGCGCACCCCCACGGCGCCGGACCAGGTGCGGTCTCCGTCGGAGACCCGCGCGAGAGCGGCGGTCGCGCCCTTGCCTTCCACCATCTTCTCCAGTTCGGGGCGTACCCCGATGCCCTGGCCGCCTGCCGCGACAATTACCGCCAGCACCACGTTCATGATCGCTTGCATCATGCGGTCAACGCTAGGGAGGCCGCGGCTGGAGCAGAATGCGGCGATCCGCTCACTTACCCTGCGGAAAACCCCAGCCCCGCCGTACACGGCCGAGATCTTTCAGGGAGAAAGCGCGAGCGACACCCCACCGGCGAACCCGGCCAGGAGACGCATGGAGTCCGGC
>NZ_POUD01000450.1 GCF_003236395.1 Nonomuraea aridisoli
GGTGGTGGTGGGCGGGGTGGCTGTGGATGCGGTCGCCGAGTATGACGTCGTTCGGTGGGTTGAGGCGGCGTTGGAGGCGGGGCGAGGCGGGCGGATCGTTACGCCGAATGTGGATATCTGTCGGGCGGTCGCTCGGGATTCCACGCTCAGGGAGCTGGTGCGTTCGGCGGAGATCGTGGTTGCCGATGGGATGCCGTTGGTGTGGGCGGCGAGGCTGCTCGGCAGGCCGGTGCCGGAGCGGGTCACGGGAGCCGATCTGCTTTGGTCGTTGAGCGGGCTCGCCGCACGCCGGGGGTGGCCTGTCCACCTGCTCGGCGGGCCGCCGGGAGCTGCGGCAGGAGCGGCTAGCACGCTCAGCCGGCGCTTTCCGGGGTTACGGGTCAGCGGCGTGAGCGCGCCCCCGTACGGGTTCGACGCGACCGCTGAGGGGCGGGCGCGCGTGCGGCGGGAGGTGGTCGCGGCCCGGCCGCGGATCGTGTTCGTCGGGCTCGGGTTCCCGCGCCAGGATCGGCTGGCCGACGAGCTGCGGGAGGACCTGCCGGACGCGTGGTTCCTGGGATGTGGGGCGGCCATCGCCTTCGCGGCGGGCACCCTGCCCAGGGCGCCGGAGTGGATGCGCCGGGCCGGGCTGGAGTGGGCGTTTCGGCTGGCCTGCGAGCCGCGGCGGCTGACCCGCCGCTACCTGGTGAACGACCTGCCTTTCGCCGCCCGGCTGCTCACGACGGCCCTGGCCGCCCGGGCGGCGGCCGCCCGGTGAATCGGGCCACGCCGATCGCGAGGCCCGGTGCTCGGCGCCGGCTACTGAGCCGGCTTGGGCGCGTCGGCCGACGCGGCCTGCCCGTCGCAGAACACCGCGTCGATGAGGTCGTTCAACGCCTTCGGGAACTCCGTCGCCACGTCCATTGCGGCGTCGCCGCTGGTGATCGAGGCGGTCATGGTCTTCTTGCCGTCGGGTGTGCTGTACATCAGCGCCCCGTAGCCGTTGTTGCTGCCGTTGTGGTTGAGGATGACGCCGGCGCAGTCCGGGCCGGTGTCCTGCACGTATACCCCGAGGCCGTAGCGGCCGTAGAGGCCGGCGCTGCCCGGGTGTGGCTCGCGCATCTCGGCCAGCAGCGCGGCCGGCAGGAGCGTGCCGTCGTTCAGCGCGGAGAAGAACGTGTGGAGATCCTCGGTGGTCGAGATCATCTCACCGGCGGCGGAGATCCAGGAGGGGTTCTGGCGGGTGACGTCGATCACCTTCCACTGGCCGGCGTCTTCGTAGCGGTAGTAGGCGTGAGCGTACGGCGCGGGCATGTCCGAGCGGGCGCCCGGCACCACGGTGTCCTCCAGCTTGAGCGGCCCCAGGATCCGCCGCCGCATCTCCACGGCGTAGGAGTGGCCGGTGACCTTCTCGATCAGCAGCTTGGCCAGCACGTAGTTGGTGTTGGAATAGCTCCAGCCCGTCCCCGGCTCGAACTTCGGCCGCCTGGACAGCGACAGCCGTACCAGCTCGTCGTCCTTGTAGGTGTGGAACCGCTTGTCCACCCATTCCACGCCCTGCCATGGGATCAATGACACCTGTGTCCCGTCGGGGAGGACGTCGAAGGTGTAGTCGATCAATCCGCTGGTGTGCTGCAGCAGCATCCGTACGGTGATCCGCCGGTCCAGCCCGTATTGAGGCAGGTGGTCGGCGACCGGGGCGTCGAGCTCGACCTCGCCGGCGGCTACCAGTTTCAGCATCAGGGTCGCGGTGAAGTTCTTGGTGGTGCTGCCGATCCGGAAGTGGCCGTTCGTCGGTGGCTTGGCGGTCGTGCCCAGCTTGCGCACCCCGGCGCTGCCGGCCCACTCGCCTCGCTCATCGTTCACGCGCAGCTGCACCCCGGCGAAACCGGCATCGACGAATGCCTGGATGGCCCTCTGCAGTTCCGGACGATCCTGCCCGCCGTCCGCGGCGGCCGCCCCGGAGGCGGCCACCCCGCCCAGCAGTGCGGCGGCCAGCGCCGTGGTGATCCCCACACGGCGGAAGGCCCGCATACGTCCTCCGGGCTTGATCTGGTCTGTGTGTGCCTCGCGCGGGCCTGAGGCCGCGATCTCCGAACCGTTCATGGGATTCACCATCACCGACCGCTCTGATACCGAGCCGTCGCGATGCTGACACGGCCGCTGACACTCGACCGGTCGGTGGCGCTGGAGCGGGTGCGTGGGTGTCAGGAGCGGGTGAGCGTACGGATGCGGGTCGCCTCTTCCGGGGTGAGGCCGCGAAGAGCGGTGGTCAGGGAGGCGGGGGAGTTCATGGGGCGGTAGGCCGTGCGGGACAGGCCCGTCCAGGTGAAACCGCGAGCCCGGCCGGTGGGGGAGGGGGCGAGGCAGGCGCGGGTGATGCGGCGTTCGGCGGACGGGGTCCAGGGCAGGTCCGCGTAGGCGTACAGGCGGCGGAAGGCCGGAAGTGGGTCGGCGGCCAGCGATTCGTACGGCGTGACGAGGATTCCGGGCGTGCGGTCGAGGATCGCGCGGGTCACCCGCCACAGGGCGGCGGCCTTGGCGATCCGGTCCCCGGAGCCGACGAGCGCCCGCAGCTCCCGCACCTCCGGATGGTCGCGCACCAGCAGCGGCTGCCCCAGCAACTCCTCGAAGTGCACCGTCCACCTCAGGCGCTGCCAGCTCGCCACGAACGTCACCGGGTCGCGGACGAGCGCGATCACCCGGCAGCCCAGCCGCCGGGCGAACCAGCCCGCGCTCAGCACCGCGAACGGGTCGTCCAGCAACGCCCGCCGCCCCGTCAGACGGCCGTAGGCGAACGCGGTGCCGTACCGGACGAGGCGCGCGAGATCGTACGGCGACCGGTTGGCGCGCAGCTCGGCCGGCCAGCGGTAACGCAGCGCCACGGTGTCGCGGAAGGCGGGCAGCCAGTCGGCGGCGTTGTCGTCGCAGATGTACTGGAACCGGTGGGTCACCCGGGCGTTCAGCACGCCGGGGCAACGACCGGGCGGGTGTTGCGGGTTGAGCGGCTCGTTGACGTAGATCAGGTCGCCGCCGGCGGCGAGCATCTTGCCCGCCCAGCTCGTCCCGCTGCGCGGCAGCCCGGTCACCAGGACGGGAGGACGGCTCATGCCGCAGCCCACCCGCGGACGCGCAGCGCGGCGAAGGTGTGGCGGCCGAACGGGTGGAGGCCGTAGCGGCGGTGCAACTGCCACAACGGCAGCAGGTTCTTCACCAGCACGCCGCCCGACCACCCCGCGACCGCCCCGAGCGCCCCGTGGGACGGGATCAGCGCCAGGTCGAGGACGAGGGTGCAGGCGACGGCGGCCAGCAAGTTGGCCAGGCTCGTCCCGGTGTGTCCGGCGGCGGTCAGGACGACGTCCACCATCCCGCAGGCCGTCGCCACCATCATCGTCCCGGCCAGTACGAGCGCGACCGGCACCGCCGCCGCGTACCCGGGCCCGAACAGCCGCAGCACCCACGGGGCCAGCGCCGCGTACGCCAGCCACACCGGCCAGGTCAGCAGCACCAGCCAGAGTGTGGCGGCCTGGTAGAGGCGGCCGGCCAGCTCGTGCTCGCCGCCGGCCAGCGCCCTGACCAGCCGGGGCTGGAGGGCCTGCGCCAGCCCCTGGTTGGCGAGCTGCCCGACGACCTTGAACCGGGTGGCGGCGGTGTACACGGCGGCCTGGACCGGGCCGGCGAGCGCGGCGACGATCACGATGTCCACCCGCTGGAACACCGCCTGGATCGCCCCGGCCGCCGACCGGGGAGCGGTGTGACGCCACAGCTCCCGTACGGTCCCCGGCAGGTACGGCGCCCGCGCCACCCGTCCCCTGACCGCCATCGCGGCCAGCACGAGCAGCGGCACGTACGGCAGCCCCCACGCCGCCGGCAGCCACCCGGCAGCCCCCGCCAGCGCCGCGCCCGCCACGAGAGCCAGCTGGCAGCAGGGCACCAGCACCCCGTCGAGCAACACCGTGGGCCGCATGGAGCCGAACCCCCGGGTCACCGCCAGCAGCACGTCACCCGCCACCATGGCGGGCAGGACGAACGCGAGCGGCCCCAGCCACGGGTACAGCACGACGGCCGCGAGCCCGGAGACCACCAGACAGGGCACCAGCGCCGCCCGGATATATCCGGAAATGCCGTCGACCGCCCGCGCCACGAAGTACACCAGCCCGTTCCCCGCGTCGAGCTTGGCGATCCCCGCCACCATCAACGCCAGCGCGGTCGCGGTGAAGAACGCCCCCGCCTCCTCCGCGGGGAACGCCCGCGTCACAACCACCACCAGCGCGAACTGCGCCAGCGCGCTGCACCCCGC
>NZ_POUD01000451.1 GCF_003236395.1 Nonomuraea aridisoli
GCTCCCCAGCGCCCACCCAGCCGCCGCCCGACCAGCACGACCAGCACGACGGTCGCCGCCGCCATCGGCAGCGTGGACAGCCGGTAGACCAGCGTCACCGGGTCGATCCCGGTCACCCAGCTCGTCGCGGCCATCTCGGCGTAGACGAACCAGTGGTACGACAGCGGCTCGCCCAGCACGGACGGCAGCGCGGGCGGCACGTGGTGCCGCAGCTCGCCGACCAGCGCCAGGTGGTAGGGCATGTCCACGTACGCGTCGGTGATCGGCACCCGGTACAGGAACAGTGTGCTCCACACCACCAGGAAGCCGACGATCCCCGCGACCACCCACGCGCACCACGTCGGCATGCGCTCACGTCCGGCCGGGCCCCGCCAGTGCCGCCGCAGCCCCGGCACACCCGCGAACGCGACCAGCACGGCCGCCGGCGGCGCGAGCACGAGCAGCGGCAGCCCGGCCGCCCTGGCGGGGATGTAGGCCAGCACCTCGACCGCGTACCCGAGCGCCAGCCCGGCCGCGAGATCCGCCGGCCCGCCCCCGGTCAGCGCCCGCCACAACAACGTCCCCGGCAGCAGCACCGCCAGGCCGACGTACGCGGCGAAAACGGCCAGGTCGCGGGCCGGCACCCCGCACCCCAGGAACGCCACGACGGCGATCCCGCACACCACCCCGGCCGACGCCGGCCGGACGAGCCCGCGCCCGACCCAGGCAGGCGCCTCCCCGGACGCCGTCACCGGATGACGGTCACCAGCCGGGTGAACTCGGCCGGCAGGTCCACACCGTCCCACACCCGGTGGAAGCTCAGCGCGCTCCCGACCGGCACCATGCGGTCCACACCCCGCCCGGCCAGCCTCCGGGCCAGCTCCTCCAGCTCGTCACGGCCGAAGCCGAAATGCGTCATCGTCTGGTCGCGCCGCTCCACCAGCTCCTCCAGCTCGGCCGGCGACGCCAGCCGGGCGTGCGCGAACGTTCCCGCGCCCAGCCACCGCCGCGGCGCCGCCGCCGCGGCGGACAACCGGACCTCGGCCAGCGCGTTGCCGTGGAACTCCACCCTCTCGGCCAGCCCGTCGGCGGCCAGCCCGTACGTGGACACCCGCTTCTCCACCGCCATCGCCGCGTCGACCCCCCACCCGCGCACGGTCACCACCCGCGCCACGTGGTCGGTGAAGTCGGCCCGCGCCGCCTCGCAGTCGCCCTCGTCGCCGACCCAGAACACCGTCCGCGGCGACGAACAGGCCGCCTGGTCGAACCAGTAGGTGTCGTTGACGAACCCCTCGGCGGCCGTGACCCGCGCCGCCCGCGGCGCGCACAACCACGCCGCCGCCCGCACCACCGCGAACGACGAACGGTCGGGGAAGGTCAGCTCGCGCGCGTGCGGCGTGAGCGGATGCCGCCGGATCTCCCGCACCGTACGGTCGCCGCCCCACACCACCCGCAGGTCGCAGGCCGCCGACAGGGTGGAGGTGACGGCGTCGGAGCGGTCGTAGGAGACGATCCGCTGGGTGGCGGCGACCACCGGGTCGGCGTCGTCGAGCGTCTCGTTGAGCGTGTCCACGATGACCTCGGCCACCTTGCCGGAGCGCGGCGACAGGCGTACGACGTTGCGGTTGCCCATCAGGGCCGACAGGGCCCAGGAGTAGACGAAGACCGTGTCGACGTTCGCGGGCGGGACGTGGAAGACCAGGCCGCGCGGGACGCGTACGTGCTCGCCGGCCAGGCTCTCGACCGTGCGGGCCAGCTCAGTGGGACGCAGGAAGAAACCGAGCGAGCCCAGCTCGGGGTGGCGCCGGGCCAGGGCGGGCCGCAGCAGCCGCCGCCCGAACGCGGCCAGGAACGTGCGTACGCGCTCGTCCCCGACCTCCAGTCCGCCGCCCAGGCGGAGCAGCTCATCCACGGACACCCGGCCGGCGGCGGGGAACCTGACCTCCACCGCCGGGACGCCGAGCGTGGTGACATCGTCCAGCATCAGCCCTGCCCCATCGTGTCGCTGCACCCGCGCGCCTCCGCCCGCGGCAGTCTGCCGAGCACCTCGAAGCGTTTGCCCGGCCGGCTCCCGTCGTCGACGCCGCGCACCACGCCGAGGTCCTCCGTCAGCAGGACGTGTCCCGGGTACGACGTCGGCAGCGTGCTGACCACCTCGATCAGCCCCGGCACGCCGGGCGGCGCCTCCTGCCACGTCTCGGGGTCGCGGATCACGACGTCGGCGAAGTCGGGGCAGTAGAGGCCGTCGCCGTCGGGCCCTTCGAGGAAGACCGTGCCGATCTGCTCGACCATCCCGTAGAAGTTGTGCACCCTGGTCAGCCCGCACTCGGCCGCCAGCCGCCGCCGGAACTCGGCGTTGCCGACCGCCTGCTCGGCCAGCCGCTTCCAGCCGCCCGAGTGGATGAGCACCGCCTGCGACAGATCCGCCCCGAGCGCGCGCAGATGCAGCCACACCATGAACGTGAACCCGAACACCAGGAACCGCTCGCGGCCGTGGCGCGCCAGGAACTCCTTGACCGCCTCGGCGTCCACCCGCCCCTGCTCGTCCAGCACGAACGTGTGGTCGCGGCCGAAGTTCATCATGCCGAGCACGCCCGCGCCCCGGGCGCTCAACGTCGGGTCGCGCACGACCGAGCGGCTGTCGACCACCAGCATCGGCAGCCGCCGCTCGCCCAGCACCTCGCGCAGCGTGGCGGCCAGCATCCGGGTCTGCGTCGCGGCCGCCTCCCGGTCGAGGTAGATCCGGCTCGGCGTCTGCCCGGTCGTCCCGCTGGACGTCAGCACCCGGAACACCTGCTCCTCGGGCACGCTGCGCAGCTCGTGCGTCTTGAACAGCCGCACCGGCAACCACGGCAGATCCGCCACCCGCTCGTACGGCGGCCGCGCCCCGATGGCGTCGAGAATCCGCCGGTAGGGCAGGCACGCCTCGCGATGCCGCTCCGTCAACGCCGCCAGCCGAGGCAGCAGCACCGCCTCCTTCTCGGCCGCCCCCAGCTCGAACATCCCCTTCACCCGGCTCACGTGAGCGACTCCAGGGCGCGGTAGTCGACCTTGCCCGTGGGCAACAACGGCAGCCGGTCGAGGCTGCGGACGTCGAAACCGCTCCAGTGCACCCGCAGCTCGGCCGCCAGCCGTCTGGCCAGGGCCGCGCGGTCGGCCGAGGGGAGCCCCTCCGTCCACACCGTCACCCGGTCGTCGCCGCTGGTGACCGCGAGCGGACCGGCGTCGCGCAGCAGGCGTTCGATGTCGTCCATGTTGACCCGGATGCCGAACACCTTGGCGATGCGCCGCAGCCGCCCGGTGATGGTGAGGAACCCCTCGGTGTCCAGCTCGCCCAGGTCGCCGGTGCGCAGCACCCCGCCGAGGTCGTCGCCCCTGGCCAGGTCGGCGGCGGTCTCGGCGTAGCCCATCATGACGTTGGGCCCCTCGTAGACGACCTCGCCGGCCTCGACGCTCAGCCGCCCGCCGGGGACGGCCCGGCCCACGGAGCCCGGCTTGTCGGCCAGCCGGTCGGGCGGCATGACGGCGATGCGGGCCGTGGCCTCGGTCTGCCCGTACATCACGTAGAACCGGTCGGCCTGCGCGGCGAACTCCTTCACCAGCGCCTCGTCGAGCCGCCCGCCCGCCTGCGTGAGCGTGGTGAGCGAAGGGTGCCGCTCCCGCTCGAACCGCAACCGCCGCAACATCTCGTACTGGTACGGGACGGCGGCCAGCGACGTGCAGGCATAGGTGTCGACGTCGTTCCAGAACGACCGCTGCAGCAGCGAGTCGTCGGTCAGCACCACGGTCGCCCCCGCGATCAGATGGCTGTTGAGCACCGACAGCCCGTAGCTGTAGTGCAGCGGCAGACTGGTGGGCGACACCTCATCGGTGCCGATCTCCAGCGCCTGCGCGATCGCCGCCGCGTTGGCCATGACCGCGTGCCGCGACAGCCGTACGAGCTTGGGATCGCCGGTGGACCCCGAGGTGGCCAGCAACACCCCGAGCTCCGCGTGCACCCCCGCCTCGCCGGTGACGGGTGACGCGCCGCCGGTCAGGTGGGCGCGCGGCGGGCCGTCGGGCGCGTTGGCGAAGCCGAGCAGGGCCCCCGGCCGGAACCGTCGTACGAGCTCGGCCAGCACCCCGGCCGGCAGTTCGGGATCCAGCAGCGCCACCGCCCGCCCGGAGCACCAGGCGCCGAGATACCGCAGGACGGAGGCCAGATCGTTGCGCATGCCGCAGAACAACGGCCCCGGCGGCAACCGCGTCACGATCTCCGCCGCCCGCTCGATCCGCCCGGCCAGCTCGCTCCCCGCGAC
>NZ_POUD01000452.1 GCF_003236395.1 Nonomuraea aridisoli
GGCGCATGGGGCTGTGGGGTTGTTGCAGCCGGCGCCTGGGGAGCCGCAGGCCGCGCCCGGTGACGCGCAGGCTCCCGGTGGTGCGCCGGGGCAGGTGCCGTACGGGGTGCCGCAGCAAGTCGCGCAGCCGGCCGGGAAGCAGGGCGGGGTGCGGGGGCGGCTGAGTGCGCTGCTCGCCAGTGCGCCCAAGTGGTTGCCCGCGCTGCTGGTCGTCGAGGGTCTGATCATGTACATCCTCGCCCTCAAAGCGCCCCCGGGGCCGCTGCGGGGCGTGGACCCGTCCGACATCGACGGGCTCGGCCTGATCTCGGCGCTCCCGGCGACGGCGTTCATCGCCATCCTGATCATGATCGTGTCGTTCTTCGTCACGGTCGCGCAGAGCACCGACCGCAAGTTCCTGCTGCTGTTCCAGATCGCCGCGATCACGTTCGCCCTGCACGGCGCCGGCTCGCTCGTGGCGGAGGAGCCGCGCTTCCCCACGGCGTACATCCATGCCGGTTTCGTGGAGTTCATCGGCAGGACCGGCGAGACGGCGATCAACATCGACGCCCGCATGGGCTGGCCGGGCTACTTCGCGCTGTTCGCGTTCGTGACGAAGGCGGCCGGCATCACCGACATGTCCACGATCCTGCAGTGGACGCCACTCCTGACGAACCTGCTCTACCTGCTGCCGTTCGTACTGATCCTGCGCCAGGTGGTGGCGACGACGCGGGCTCGGTGGTTCGCGGCGCTGCTGTTCGTGCTGGTGCAGTGGATCGGTCAGGACTACTTCTCCCCCCAAGGCTTCACGTTCGCCCTCTATCTGGCGTTCGTGGCGATCCTGCTCAGGTGGTTCGGCCGGGTGGAGCCGCGCACCAAGCCGATCCCGCCCAAGGGGCTGCGCAAGCTCATCGGCCGCCTCGACGCGATGACGCCGGGCGAGCTGGCCAACACCGGCACCTACCGTGCCGACAAGCTGCTCATGTTCATGATGCTGCTGGCGCTGTTCATCGCGTCGGTGGCCTCCCACCAGATCACGCCGTTCATGATGCTCGGTGTGGTGACGGCGTTCCTGCTGTTCAAGCGCACGTCGCTGACGTGGGCGCTGCCGTTCTTCCTCGGCCTGGTGACGCTGGCCTGGATCAGCTTCATGACGGTGGGCTTCTGGGCCAGCCAGATCGACACGATCTTCGGCGGCCTCGGCAACGTCCTCGCCAACCTGCGCAGCAACACCGGTGACCGCATCGAGGGCACCGACCCGGCGCACGCGATGGTGCTGCAGGCCAGGCTCGGCATCCTGGTGGTGATCCTCAGCCTGGCGGCGACCGGCCTGTTCCGGCGGCTGCGGCGCGGGGTGTTCGACCGTTCGGCGCTCATTCTGCTGTGCGTGCCGGTGATGGCGCTGGCCCTGCAGAGCTACGGCGGCGAGATCGGCCTGCGCATCTACATGTTCGCGCTGCCGGGCGCCTGTCTGCTGGCCGCGTACGCGTTCTTCCCGAACATGCCGGCCGACAGCGCGGACGTGCGCGAGGAGACGGTGCCGGTCCGCAAGCGGAACGTGCGCTTCAGCCCGGAGCTGACCAAGCGCATCTCGGTCGTGCTGGCGGCGGCCTTCGCGATCGTGTTCGCGATGGCGTTCCTCCTGGCCCGGTACGGCAACGAGCAGTTCGAGCGCGTCACCACCGGCGAGGTCGCGGCCCTGCACTACATCTACGACCACGACAAGCCGAGCGCGCGCGTGCTCTACCTGGTGCCCAAGTTGGGCCCCGAGGTCACGCCGACGCTGCCGTGGGGCGAGCGGGACATCGAGCTGGTCAACTTCAACGTCCAGGCGCTCGTGCACGCGGATCCGACGAAGATCTCCGACGCGGTGAAGGCGCTGAAGGAGCAGCCGCGCAACTCGTACCTCATCGTGAGCCGGGGGCAGGTCAGCTACCTGCAGCTCAACCAGGGCTTCTCGGACGACTGGGGCGAGAGGTTCCGGGCGGCGCTGGACGCCTCGCCCGACCTGAAGCGGGTGTACTCCAACGAGGACGCGGCCCTGTACACCTGGAAGAACTTCGTCCGCGGCACCGAGATCCCCGAGCCGAACCCGTACCAGGGGCGCGGCGATCCCACCACGCCGTGGACGCCGGTGGGCATCGGCGCGCTGGCCCTGACGTGGGTGGCGCTCTTCGGCTACGAGATCATCCGGCTGAACGGCCCGAACCGGGCGCCGAAGGCCCGCAGGCGGCTGCTGTATCTGGCGGTGCCCTCCTTCGTGGTGGCGCTGGCGGTCATCGTGGAGCGGTTCGTCTACATCGCGCAGAACAACATGTGAGCCCCGCTCTCCCCGGCGGCGCCGGGGAGAGCGGACGGTCATCCCGGGCCCCTGCCCGGAGGCGGCGGGCGGGGGGTGAATAAGATCAGCTGACGTCAGGTCAGCAGCCCCCGGCGCCCCCCAGGCAGTCCGAAGGACGGATCACATGATGTCTCAGAGCGCGGCCTTCTCGCAGGCGCGCCCTCCGGCCGCCCCCAGTGTTCTGCTGACCGATCCGGCGGGGTTGTTCGCCGAGCTGGCCCGGCTCGCCCTGTCGGCGGGCGACTACGTCGTGTGCGGCTCGGCGGCCCTCTACGTCCGCGGCATGCGGGCCCGGATGGGCGATCTGGACGTGCTGGCCCGGGGCGCGGCCTGGCAGCAGGTGCTCACCCTCGGCACGCCGCAGCCGGCGTTGTCGGGCCACGGGCTCAGGGTGGTGCATCCGTCGGTGGCGATCGAGTTCGTCGACCGGTGGACGCCCGGGTGGCCGACCGACGACCTGATCGACAACGCCGACATCATCGACGGGATGCCGTTCATGCGGCTGGGTCACGTGCTGGCCTGGAAGGAGGCCGCGCGGCGGCCGAAGGACCTGCCCGACATCGCGGCGGTCCAGCATCTGCGGCACATGTGGAGCCGGCGCTCCGCGCGCAGCCATGCCGTCGCCAAGCCGGTCGCGGAGCGCGGCCGGCAGGGCTACGCGGTCGCGGCGCACTACTGGGGCATCGGCGCCCGACCCTCCGGGGAGTCAACGGCGCCGACGCCCTGAGACGGTCAGGCGCCGCCGCGCCCGGACCACCTGACCTCGTACGGCCCGAGCGTGAGCTGGCGACCGTCCACGGTGGCCGTGACGGGCTCGCCGGCGGTGTTGACCATGACGACCTGGCGTTCCTGGCCCAGCGCCTTGATCCGCGGGTCGGAAGCGCGCACCTCCTGCGCCTGCACCCCCGCGGGGAACCACCGGGTGAACCCGCTGAGCAGCCCCGCCATCGGCATCTCGCCGCCCACCTGGGGCGCCCACAGGCACCCGGGGCACTCGCCCTCTCCGTCGAGCTGCGGGTTCCAGTACAGGGCCGTGGTGACGCCGCTCTTGGCGAACTCGATCAGCGCGCTGGCCTGCACGGCCGTGCGCTGTTCCTCGCTCCAGCCGGAGTTCTCCGGCTCGACGTACCATTCGGCCCACCAGACCGGCATGTCGCCGCTCTGCTGCCGCAGCCACGCGGTGATGGCGCTGAACTTGCCCTGGGCGGCGAAGTGGTCGGGCATGTTGCCCTTGTCCTTCGTCATCGTGGCGCTGTCGACGACGATGAAGTCGGCGCCCTTCTTGTGGTCGATCCAGTACTTGATGGCGTCCAGCGCCCGCTGGTCGACCGTGCCCCACGGCCCGCTCAGCTCCGAGGCCGGGCCCGAGGCGTAGCTCTCGATCGACACGTACGGCCCGCCGACCTGGATCTCGGGGTTCACGTTCTTCAGCGCCGTGTAGACCTTGTTGTACATCTCCGTGTAGCCCTCGGCGTCCCACGTGTTGGTGTCGGCGTTCCAGAAGCCCTTGAACTCGTTCCACACCATGTAGTGCTTGACCGTGGGGTACTGCTTGGCCACCCGCGCCGCCAGGTTGGCGAAGTCGTCGAAGTGCTCGGGCTCGGGGGCGACGGTGTGGTTCTTGCTCCAGTCCGTACGCCCGGCCTGGCCGCCCTTCATCCAGTCGGGGGCGCAGCACAACGTGATCACCGGCAACGCCCGCGACGACGACATGAACGTCAGCCGCCGGTCGAGGTCGCGGAAGTTGAACTGCCCGGGGCTCGGCTCGGGGTTGCCCACGCCCCAGCCCATGATGTGCTGGTTCTGCAGCATGGGGACGCGGCCGAGCACGCCCCTGGCCTCCTCGGCGACCTGCTCCGGCTCGTTGTCGGCGCTGAACTGGGTGTGCGTGACGCCCCAGCGCGGCCAGTCGGGCAGCGCGGGCGGCTGCTGCAGGGT
>NZ_POUD01000453.1 GCF_003236395.1 Nonomuraea aridisoli
CACCATCACCTACCACCGGCCCTGATCCAGCCCCTGCGCCCACCCCATTGCGCCGACCCATGGCCAGGAAGTGGACAGCGAATGGCCTGGGAACCGGTCAGGCGAACAGCCGACACTCGGCGGGCCGTCCGGCGACGGGGAAACACCGTGCCGCCGGCGGTGTCGTCTCCGTGCCACCGAGAAAGGCTGATCGATCGTGGCTGAACGCGTACGCGTGGCCGTGCTGGCGGGTGGGCCGTCCGCCGAACACGAAGTGTCGCTGCAGTCGGCACAGGCCGTGCTCGAAGCGCTGCCGAGGGACCTGTACGAGCCCGTGCCCGTCATCATCGACCGGCAGGGCAGATGGCCGATGGAGCTGCGACGCGACCTGGCCGACGTGGTCTTCCCCGTCCTGCACGGCCCGTTCGGCGAGGACGGCGTCGTCCAAGGCCACCTGGAGACGCTCGGCATCCCGTACGTGGGCTGCGGCGTCCTGGCCTCCGCCGTGGCCATGAACAAGGTCGCGATGCGGCGCACGTTCCTCGCGGAGGACATTCCGCTCACCCCGCACGTGTGGTTCACCGAGCACCAATGGCGCACCACCACCGACCACTGGGACCTGGTGAAGCCGCTCGACTGGCCGATGTACGTCAAACCGGCCAACCTGGGCTCCTCCATCGGCATCTCACGCGTCACCACCATGAACGAACTGCGCGCGGGCGTGGAACTCGCCCTGACCTACGACCGCGTGGTCGTCGTCGAGCAGGGCGTGACCGCACGCGAGATCATCTGCGGCGTCCTCGGCGACCACGACACCCCGGACGCCTCCGTGCCCGGCGAGCTCATCGTGCCCGGCGACTGGCTCGACTACGAGGCCAAATACCTCAGCCAGGCCGAGATCGCCACCATCCCCGCCGAACTGCCGGAACGGGTCGCCGAGGACGTGCGCGAGCTGTCCCTGCGCGCCTTCCAGGCCATCGGCGGCTACGGACTGTCCCGCGTCGACTTCCTCTACGAGGAGCACACCGGACGCCTGTACGTCCTGGAGGTCAACACCATGCCCGGCTTCACCTCCCGCTCCGTCTACGCCAGAGCCTGGGCCGCCAGCGGCGTCCCGTACCCGGACCTGCTGCGCCGCCTCATCGACCTCGCCCTCGCCAGGAGCGGCTCATGATCCCCATGACGCTGAACGAGATCGCGCAGGTCGTCGGCGCGAGCCCGCACGACGTACCCGACCCGCACGCGCTGGTCACGGCGCCCTCGGCGGTCGACTCCCGCGCGGTGGTGCCCGGCGGCCTGTTCGCCGCGACGATCGGCGCCCGCGTCGACGGCCACGACCACGCGGCCGCCGCCATCGCGAACGGCGCCGTCGCCGTGCTGGCCGCACGACCCGTCGGCGTGCCCGCCCTCGTCGTCGACGACGTCCAGCAAGCGCTAGGCCAGCTGGCCAGGCACCTGCTCCACCACATCAGCCCGACCGTGATCGGCCTGACCGGCTCCGTGGGCAAGACCACGACCAAGGACCTGCTCGCCCAGGTCCTCGAACGACACGCCCCGACGGTCGCCACCGACCGGTCGTTCAACAACGAGCTCGGGCTGCCGCTCACCGTGCTGCGCGCCGACGCCACCACCCGCCACCTCGTGCTCGAGATGGGCGCAGGCCGCAAGGGCGACCTGACGTACCTGACCGGGCTCGCACCACCCCGGATCGGGCTCGTGCTCAACGTCGGCACCGCCCACGTCGAGCGGATGGGAACCGGGCCGGCCGACGTGGCCCAGGCCAAAGGCGAACTGGTCGAGGCACTCCCGGCCGACGGGTACGCCCTGCTCAACGCCGACGACCCGTACGTCATCGGCATGACCGGCCGCACGAAAGCCCGGATCCTGCTGTACGGCCGATCCGCGCAGGCACAGGTGCGAGCCGAACACGTGCGCCTGACCGACCGCGCACGACCCGCGTTCACCCTGGTGACCCCCACCGGCCGCGCCCCCGTCCAGCTCGACCTCATCGGTGAGCACCAGGTGAGCAACGCCCTGGCCGCGGCCGCCGCCGCGATCGTACTCGGCCTGGACGCCGCCGAGATCGCCGACGGGCTCACCACCGCACGACGCCGCTCCGCGGGCCGCCTGGAGATCGTCGAACGACCCGACGGCGTCACCGTCGTCAACGACGCCTACAACGCCAACCCCGAATCCATGCGGGCCGGCCTGCGCGCCGCCAAGGCCCTGGCCGGCACCCGCCGTACCGTCGCCGTGCTCGGCGCGATGGGACAGCAGGCCGACGCCTCCCGCGCCCGGCACGCCGAGATCGGCCGCCTCGTCGCCGACCTCCGCTACGACGTGCTCATCACGGTCGGAACGGGGGACCCGCACGCGATGGCGGAGGCGGCACGATCCGCGGGCCACGACCTGGCCGTCCACACCACCGGCGACGTGACCGCAGCCCTCACACTCGCCACCGCGCTCCTCGAACCAGGAGACGTGGTGTTCGTCAAAGCCTCCAGCGAGATCGGCCTCGACGCCTGCGCCCGCGCGCTGGCCGACGCCTGACCGTTCCATCCGATCACCAGCTGACGAAACGGAGCCCCATGCGCACCATCGGCCTCATCGGCGGACTGAGCTGGGAATCGACCGTGATCTACTACCAGATCATCAACCAGCGGGTACGCGAACGACTCGGCGGCAGCCACTCCGCCGACAGCCTCATCTGGTCCATCGACTACACGACCGTCGAGAACCTCATCTTCGCCGACCGCTGGGACGAGGTGAGCACGTTGCTCACCGACGCGGGCAGGAAACTCCAGGACCTCGGCGCCGGCCTCCTGCTCGTCTGCAGCAACACCTTCAGCCGGGTGAGCGACGACGTGGAGCGGGCCGTGAACGTGCCCGTGCTGCACATCGCCGACGCCGTCGCCGCCGAGATCCGCGCCAGAGGCATGCGCAAGGTCGGCCTGCTCGGCACGCGCTTCACCATGGAACAGCCCTTCTACCGGGACCGGCTCGCCGCCCACGGCTTCGACGTGATGATCCCGCGCCGTGAGCAGCGCGAACTCGTCCATCGCGTGATCTTCGACGAACTGGTGCGCGGAGCCCTCCGGCAATCGTCCAGGGACGCCTACGCCCGGATCATCGCCGACCTCGCCGACGACGGCGCCGAAGCCGTCATCCTCGGCTGCACCGAGATCGAACTGCTCATCAGCGACAAGGACAGCGCCACCCCCGTGCTGCCGAGCGCTCGACTGCACGCCGAGGCGGCGGCCGCCCTCGCACTCGCCGACGGACACGTTCCTGCACCCCGGTAGAGCCGCTGCTTCGCGGCTCAACCGGACCGGTACGCCGACGCGCCGTACACCTCCCGATGCCACAGGTCGGCGCAGACCCGCTCGACACCGGCCGCCAGATGACGGCGATAGGTGGTGAAAGGAAGACCGAGCCGCTCCGCGGCCACCTCCTGCGTCGGCGCGCCACGCAGGAACGTGACGGACAACGCTCGATGGAACTTCACCGCCCGCGGATCCGCACGCAGATCGTCGATCGCCTGGCGGAGCAGGTCACCCAACGCCGTGGCCGGGCTCTGCCCGGCCCGCTCGGCGACCACCCGGGTGCGCGTCAACGGGGAAGCCGCCAACACGTCCAGCCGCGGCAACTGCCGCAACGCCTTGCGAACCGCGTCGGCGAACTCCGCCTGCGACAACACCGCCAACGTCGCTGAGGCGCCGCCGGCGGACCCCGAGCCGGGCTGCCGGCTCAGCCACGCCCGCGCCGGCACCGCGCGCCAATCATGAACCAACACGGCGCACGCGTCATCTCCCGGCCGTGGCCGCTCGGAGATGTCACGCATCCCCAGACGCCGCCCCACAAGCTCCACCCACACGTCGTCCGGATGCCGCACCTCGATGAACGACCACGCCAGCCGCTCCGACCGCAGACAATCGCCGATCAACCGCCCCAGCATCACCTCCATCACCGGCGAACTCCCGCGACACGACGGCACCACCCACATCCGACCGACCCCCACATGCTCACCCGCCCGCAACGGCGCGGTACCCCGCGCATGCCCCCACGCCATCGCCACCACCGGATCAGCCCTCAACTCCTCCTCATCGAGCTCCGCCAACCGCAACCACGCCGCAAACCCCACCGGCTCACCGGTCTCCACCCGCCGATACAACCGGAACGCCTCCACCTGACGCCCCGCCCAGAAAGCGACACAGTCCGCGGCCCCCGCACTCTCGGCCACCTGCAGCAACGTGCCGACATCCGC
>NZ_POUD01000454.1 GCF_003236395.1 Nonomuraea aridisoli
CGCGTACGCCGCTCACAGGCATCGTGGTAACCGGCCAGATGCCCGTACCCGGACAACGCCGCCCCCACCATCCCCCACACACCGCTCACCACACCCAGCAGCCGCGCCGCCCGCTGATACTCCCGGCGCGACGCCGCGATCCACGCCAGCACCTCGATCGCCAGCGCCTCACCCAGCACATCGCCCATCGACCGGTTGTAGTCCAGCCCCGTCCGCTCCAGCTCCGTGGCCCGCTCCAGCTCACCCTGCCGCCACAACTCCACACCCAGCGCCGTCAACGTGTACGCCTTGTGCCAGCGCTCACCGTACGCATCGCACACCGCGACACACTCCTGCGCCGCCGCCACAGCCTGCGCCGACTCCCCCACGAACGAATGCGCCAGCGACAACCGAATCAGCGTCAACGCCAGAGCGACCGGATCACCCGACACCCGATGCCGCTCCAGAGCCTGCCGATAGCACCCGATCGCCTCCCGCGGCCGGCCCTCGACCATGGCGGCCATGCCGCGGAACATCGTCACGAACCCCAGCACCGACTCGTCGCCCAGCCGCTCACCGATGCGGCGGCCCTCCCGCAACATCGCCTCCGCGGCCGGCAGATCGGCCTGCACCAGCGCCAGCCACGCCGCCCCCCACAACGCCCGGCCCCGCTCGGCCGGCGGGCCCGCGCCGGACGCCAGCGCCCGCTCCAGCCAGGAGCGGCCCTCCGCCAGGTAATAACTGGTGATCCAGTGATACAGCAGGTCGGCCGACATCACCAGGCCGGCTTCGTGCCGGCCCGGCGCCGCGAACGACCACTCCAGCGCCGCGCGCAGATTCGCATGCTCGGCCTGCAACCGCCGAACCCACGCCAGCTGCGCCGGCCCGAACAACTCCGCCCGCGCCCGCGCCGCCAGCTCGCGGTAATAACCGGCATGCCGGCCCCGCAACGCCTCCCCGCCGCCGGCGAAGGCCAGGCGCTGCCAGCCGAAGTCCCGCAACGTCTCGAGCATCCGATACCGTACGCCGCCGTCCCCGTGGTCCTCGCGCATCAGCACGGACTTGTCCACCAGGCCGATCACCAGGTCGACGACCTCCTCGCGGCCGATCCCGTCCCCGCAGCAGACCGCCTCCGCCGCCTCCAGGTCCAAGCCGTCGGCGAACACCGACGCCCGCTGCCACAGCAGCCGCTCCTTGTCCGAACACAGTCCGTAACTCCAGTCGATCAGCGCCCGCAACGTCCGATGCCGGGGCAGCACGGCCCTCGACCCGGACGTCAGCAGACGAAAACGGTCATCCAGCCGCTCCAGCAGCTGCAGCGGCGACAACGCCCGCAACCGCACCGCCGCCAGCTCGATCGCCAGCGGCAACCCGTCCAGGCGGCGCACGATCCGGCACACCACCTCGCCGTTGTCCTCGGTGACCTCGAACGACGGCAGCACCGCCCGCGCCCGCTCGGCGAACAGCCGCACCGCCTCGTTCTGCGTCAGCTCCTCCACCGACACCGACGACTCCCGCGCCCCCGGACACGACAACGGCGGCACCGCCAGCGCCTGCTCACCCGCGATGCCCAGCGCCTGCCGGCTCGTGGCCAGCACCCGCACCTCCGGCGCCGCCCGCAGCAACGTCTCCGCCAGCACCGCGCACGCGTCCAGCAGATGCTCGCAGTTGTCCAGAATGATCAGCGCCTGCCGGCCGCGCAGATACTCGGCCAGCACCTCCAGCCGCGGAGCCGTCGTCTCGTCGCGGATCTCCAGCGCCTCGGCCACCGCGTGCGCCAGCGACGCCGGGCACGTCAGCGACGCCAGCTCCACCAGCCACACCCCGTCACGAAAGGCCCGCCGCACCTCATGACCGGCCCGCAACGCCAGCCGCGTCTTGCCCACCCCGCCCATGCCGGTCAGCGTCACCATCCTGGACGCGGCCAGCAGCCGCCTGACCTCGGCAACCTCGTGCCGACGCCCGATGAAACTCGTCACCTCCGCCGGCAGCCTGCCGTTGTGGCGGCCCCGCGAGGCATTCGTCGTCACCGCTGTCATGGTGTCTCTCACGCCAGGGCCCGGCGGGTCACCATGAGCGCCGTCGCCCCGACGTACAGGCACCCAGAGTATGCGCAGGTCACGAGCCGTGGGGATGCCGGTCAAGAAGCCACGGCGAGATTTGACCCGCGCATGGCGCGCCACCGGCCGGGCCTTGACCCGCCCGGCGGCGCCCGTTGACCGACCTAACCGAAAACCGCGGCCCGCTCAGCCGGCCCGCCGGGCAACGGCATCTCGAACCACACGACCTTGCCCCACCGGGTGCTCGTACTCCCCCACGCCGACGACAGCTCCTCCACCAGCGCCAGCCCACGCCAGCCCTCGTCGTCGTCGGCCGCCGCGTGCCGCACCGGCAGCTGCTGCGAGCCGTCCCCGACCTCACAGCGCAACACCCCGTCGACCACCCACAGCGTCAGCAGCACCAGCCCAGCCGCGTGCCGCACCGCGTTCGTCACCAGCTCACTGGCCAGCAGCTCGGCCACGTCGCACGCCTGGTTCCAGCCCCACACCAGCAGCTGGGCGCGCACCAGATGACGCGCCCACGTCACCGACACCGGCCACGGCGGCAACGTCCATGTCGCCCCCGCCACCGACAACGCCCCCTGCTGCTGCCCGTCGGCGCCCTGCGCCGTCGTGGTGTTCTCGCGCGCCTGCGCAGGGAGGCTTCTGTGGCGGTCTCCGTCTTCCATGGACGGGCGGGCAGGCTGTTCATGGCACATGCTGGTCGTCCTCGCTGGTCGGCGGATATCGCTTCACCATCGTCAGCCTGCCCCCAACGCCCCCCTAGAAAGAGGACAAAAATCCCCATACGGCTACCTATTTCACCTGCTCAAGCCGTACCCGCCACCACACACCCCCACCCCACGGAAGAGCCCCGCTTGACCCTCACCCGACGTCACCCGGCACAGTGAACCCCATGAGCCTCTCCGTCGGACAGGTCGCCCGCCTCGCCGGCGTCACCGTACGCACCCTGCACCACTACGACGAGATCGGCCTGCTCACCCCCGGCGAACGCACCCACGCCGGCTACCGCCGCTACACCGACGCCGACCTCATCCGCCTGCAGCACATCCTCCTCTACCGCGAACTCGGCTTCCCCCTCGACGAGATCGCCGTCATCCTCGACCACCCCCACACCGACGAACTCACCCACCTGCGCCGCCAGCACGAACTCCTCACCCGCCAAGCCGACCACCTCCACCAGGTCATCACCGCCGTCGAACGCGCCATCCACGCCAACACCACCGGCATCACCCTCACCCCCGAAGAACGCTTCGAAATCTTCGGCCACTTCACCCCCGAACACCACGAACCCGAAGTCCAACGCCGCTGGGGACACACCCCCGAATACGCCGAAAGCCGCCGACGCGTCGCCTCCTACACCAAAGCCGACTGGCTCCAGATCAACGCCGACACCTCGGCACTCAACGACGACCTCGCCGCCGCCTGCGAAGCCGGCCTGCCCCCCGACAGCCCCCACGCCATGGACCTCGCCGAACGCCACCGCGGCCACATCACCCGCTGGTTCTACGACTGCGGCCACGAACTCCACCGATGCCTCGGCGACCTCTACGTCCAAGACCACCGCTTCACCGCCGTCTACGACGCCATCACCCCCGGCCTCGCCGCCTACCTCCGCCAAGCCATCCACGCCAACGCCCGCCGCCACACCCTCTGACCCCACTACATGCCCTTGCAGGCATATAACCAGAGCGGTATATTCGCGGCCATGCCCTTCGACGTCCTCGCCGAACCGGCCCGCCGCCGCATCCTCGACCTCCTCCTCCAACGCCCCCACCAAGTCGCCGAACTCACCCACCACCTCGGCCTCACCCAACCCGGCACCAGCAAACACCTGCGCATCCTCCGCCAAGCCGGACTCGTCACCGTCCGCAAAGACGCCCAACGCCGCTGGTACGAACTCCGCCCCCAACCCCTCGCCGAGATCGACGCCTGGCTCACCCCCTACCGCCGACTCTGGAACACCACCCTCGACCGCCTCGAACACCACCTCGACACCATGGAGGACGACCGATGAACGAAACCCTCACCCTCCACCCCGACGGCCGCACCACCCTGCGCCTGCAACGCCGCCTGCCCCACCCACCGGAAAAAGTCTGGCGCGCCATCACCGAACCCGAACACCTCGCCGCCTGGTTCCCCACCACCGTCACCATCGACGGCGACCGCATCTCCTACGGCTTCGGCCCCGACGGCCGCATCAC
>NZ_POUD01000455.1 GCF_003236395.1 Nonomuraea aridisoli
CGGTGCTCGGGAGGGCGAGCGACGGCGGGGGCTCTGGCGGGTTGTCGAGGTACAGGTACGCGCCGATGCCACCGCCGCCCAGCAACAACACCGCCACCCCGACCACCAGACCGATGACCAGGGCGTTGTTGCGCTTCCCCGGGACCGCTGGGCGGGGGTGTCCGCCGGGCTGCTGGAACGCCCCCGGATGACCCCCTGGGTACGGGTGGCCCCCCGGTTGGCCATTGGGCTGCTGGAAGCCGCCGGGATGCTGGCGACCGCCCGGCTGCTGAGGGAAGCCGCCTGGCTGCGGGGAACCCGGCTGCCCAGGTTGCTGATAAGCCCCAGGCGGGCCCTGCTGGCTGTAGGCCCCTGGCTGCCCAGCCTGGTAGCCCCCTGGCTGGCCGGCCTGATATCCATCCGGGTGTCCAGGCGGGTAGCCGCCCGGCTGTTCGGCCGGGTAGGCGCCCGGGTTCCCGGGCGGGTAGGCGGTTTGCTGGTAGGCCGCTGGTTGGTGCGGCTGTTGCCGGCCGCCTGGTTGTTCGGCCGGGTAGGGGCTCGGAGGTCCGGGCGCGTAGGTGCCCGGCTGGGCGGCTTGCTGGTAGGCCGCCGGCTGCGGTTGTTGCTGGCCGCCTGGTTGTTCGGGCTGGTAGGCGCCTGGGTTCCCGGGCGGGTAGGCCCACGGCTGGCCGGTCTGCTGGTACGCCGCTGGCTGGCCCGGTTGCTGAGGGCCCGGCTGACCAGCCTGATAGCCGCCCGGCTGACCAGGCGAGTAGGCGTTCAGCGGCTCGGGTTGGTAGCCGGGTGAGTGGGCGTCGGGTTGTGCGGGTGGGTAGGTGGTCGGGTGGCCTGGTTGGTAGCCGTTCGGTTCGCCGGGCGAGTAGCCGCCGGATTGGGCCGCGTAGGCGTCCGGTTGGCCGGGCCAGTGGGCGTCGGGTTGCGCGGGTGGGTACGCGCTCGGCTGGCCTGGTTGGTAGGCGTTCGGCTGCTCGGGTTGGTAGGCGTCCGGTTGGCCGGGCCCGTAGCTGCCCGGGTAGGCGTCCGGTTGGACGGGTGAGTAGGCGTCTGGCTGCTGGTGGTCGCTCGGTTGTCCCGGGTGTGGGTAGGCGGCCGGTGGGTTGCCGGGCTGCTGGTATGGCCCCCGCTGGCCTTCGTATGCGTCGTTCCCGGGCGTGCCGTAGGAGGCGGGCCCCTGGCCGTAGGCGGCCGCGGCCGGTTCGTACGGGGCCAGGTCGTACGGCTGCGCGCCCTGCTGGGAGGCGGGCTGAGGGCCGTGGCCGGGGAACTCGGGAGAGCCGAAGCCGTGCGGCGTTCCTTGGCCGCCCTGGTCGCCGCCCCAAGCGCCTGGCTGGTGGGGATGCGGCTGCGGAGGCTGCGGGGGTTGTGCCATCCCACCATTCTGGTGCAGATCAGCACCTTCTGCCCCAACTACCCCAGCAAATGACCCCGCCCCGATGCCTAGGTCGCGAAAGTCAGACCAAGGTCTGACGCGCCGCAGCCCGTACTCTCCGTAACCTCCCTGCATGACGGAACTCCGTACACCCCCCGACCAGCGCGTTCACGAGATCGACGTGGTGCGCGGGTTCGCCCTGGCGGGCATCCTGGTGGCCAACATCGGCTTCTTCGCCGACCCCGGCCACAGCTTCGTGGGCGGCCTGCCCAGCACCGGCGACCCGGTGACCACCGCCATCACGATCCTCGTGCTGACGAAGTTCTACGTGATCTTCTCGTTCCTGTTCGGCTACTCGTTCACGCTGCAGATGCGCTCGGCGGAGCGGGCGGGGGCGAGCGTGCGGGCGAGGACGTCGCGCAGGTGCCTGGGCCTGTTCCTGGTCGGCGTGCTGCACGGGATCCTGCTGTGGGTCGGCGACATCCTCACGCTCTACGCCGTGCTCGGCCTCATCCTGCTCGGCCTGCGCGGCATGCGTCCGAAGAAGGCCGTCATCGTCGGCTCGGTGCTCGTCGGCGTGCCGGCGCTGCTGCTCCTGGCGCTGGCGTGGTTGTCCACCCTCGCCCCGGGAGGCGGGCCAGGTGCCGGTGGGCGATCCCGCCGAGGCGGCCCGCGCGCTCTCGCCGGCCACCGGCGGGCCGCTCGACTACCTGACCCTGCAGCTTGAGCTCTACCCGATGCTCGTGGCGGTGACCTGGGTCTTCCAGGGGCCGATGGCGCTGGCGATGTTCCTGTTCGGGCTGGCGGCGGGCAAGTCGAGGCTGCTGGAGGAGCCGGAGCGGTGGGCGCGGCTGCTGCCGCGCGTCCAGTGGATCGGCTTCGGCGTGGGCCTGCCCGGAGCCGTGCTGTTCGCCCTGACGGCGGCCGGCGACGGCCCGTGGCAGCTGGTGGGCCTCGCGGTCACCGACCTCACCTCGCCGCTGCTCGGCGCCGCGTACGTCGCGACGCTGCTCAGGCTCGTACGCCGCTTCCCGGCCGCCGGCCGGGCGCTGGCGCCCGCCTGGCGGGTGGCGGCCTCCAACTACATCGGCCAGTCCGTGCTGGCGTGCCTGGTCTTCACCGGGTACGGCCTCGCGCTCGCCGGCACGCTCTCGCCGCTCGCGGTCATGGGGGTGGCCCTGGTGATCTACACGGTCCTGCTGTGGCTGAGCGCCCTGTGGCTGCGCGCCCACCGTTACGGCCCCGTGGAGTACCTGCTGCGCCGGCTCACCACATGGAGTTAGACTCGATTTTGTTAACGGTACCGTTCCGTAAACAAAATGGAGGCGGATCATGGATGCGGATGTCCTGGTGGTGGGGGCCGGACCGGTCGGCCTGGCGCTGGCCTGCGGGTTGAGGCAGCATGGCCGCTCGGTACGGATGATCGACCGGGCCGGCGGACCGGCCACCACGTCGCGGGCCAACTTCGTGCACGCCCGCGGCTCGGAGGTGCTCGACCGGCTCGGCGCGCTGGGAGGGCTGCCGGAGGAGTCCGTACGCGCCATGACGATCACGACGTACGCCGGCGACCGGCCGATCATGAAGGTGCGCTTCGGCGACCCGGGCATCAGGACGGCCGCGCCACCGATGGTGATCTCGCAGGCGAGGGTCGAGGCGGCGCTGCGCGACCGGCTGGCCGAGCTGGGCGTCGTACCCGAATGGGGTTCCGCGCTGACGGGCGTCGAGCAGGACGGCACGGGCGTCACGGCGGTGCTGGGCGACGGACGCCGGGTGCGCGCGGCCTGGCTGGCGGGGTGCGACGGGACGGGCAGCACGGTGCGCAAGCTGGCCGGGATCGGGTTCCCCGGGGTGAAGGTCAGCGAACGGTTCCTGCTGGTGGACGGCCGGCTGGAGACGCCGCTCGACCGTTCGGGCACGCACGGCTGGGTGCATCCCGAGGGCATGCTGGGCGCGATGCCGATGCCCGGTGACGGTCAGTGGCGGCTGCTGGCCTACGATCCGGCGTTCCGCGACGAGAAGCCGTCGGAGGGACAGATCGCCGAGCGCATGCGGCACATCCTGGCCGAACGCATCGGCGAGACGGGCACGCGGCTCGCCGAGACGCACTGGGCGTCGTTGTTCAGCGTGCACCGGCGGCTGGCGGACGCCTACCGGAGCGGCCGGATTCTGCTGGCGGGCGACTCGGCGCACGCGCACGCGCCCTTCGGCGGTCAGGGCATGCTGACCGGGCTCGGCGACGCGGAGAACCTGGCGTGGAAGCTCGCCCTGGTCGTCGCCGGGCGCGCTGACGAACGCCTGCTGGACACCTACGAGGCTGAACGCCGCCCGCTGGCCACCCAGGTGCTGCGCGGCAGCACCGCCACCACGAGGATGAACATCGCCGCCACCCCGATCGGCCGCTTCCTGCGGGACAGGGTCCTGGTGCGGGTGTTCGGGATGCCGTGGATCCAGCGGTACACGACGTACGTCACCTCGCAGCTCTGGGTGAGCTACCGGCGCGGTCCGCTGGGCGGCGGCGGGCGCCGGCCACGGCCGGGCGACCGCGTCGCGGACCTCGCCTGCGTGCGTCCCGACGGCAGCCGGGTCCGGCTGTACGAGGAGCTCCGCGAGCGCTGGGTCCTGCTCGGAAACGACGAGGAAGCGCTGGCCGCCGCCCGGAACCTCCTCGGTGAGACGTCGGTGATCGAGCTCCGCGTGGCCCCCGGCGAGGGGGCCGGTAGGGTGCCTGGCGAGGTGGCGCTCGGTGAGGGGGCTGGTGGGGTCGTGGCCGGCAAGGCTTCCGGCGGGGTTTCGCATGGCAAG
>NZ_POUD01000456.1 GCF_003236395.1 Nonomuraea aridisoli
GGCGAGGAGGGGGTCGAGGTGGGCGTCCAGGACGTCCTGGGAGAAGAGGGGCAGGCGCAGCGGCTCGGGGGCGAAGTCGAGCGGGAAGTGCGCGTCTCCCTCCGCGTGCGGGTCGAAGGTCACGGTCGCGAGAACGGCCTCGCGCACCCGGGCGAACTCGGCCTCCGCCCGCCGCCGATCCGGTACGTGCTCCAGGAACGGCACCACCGCGCGCGCCACGTACGGGGTCGTCTCCTGGAGAGCGGCGATCTGTGACCAGCAGAAGTCGGTCGCGGGCGCCAGCCACGGGTGGGAGATGCCGTGCTTGTGCAGGAGCGCGGCGAGGGAGGCGGTCGGGATGAGGTGGCCGGGCGGGTCGTCGTCCGGCTCCCACCAGGGGGCGTGCGGCGCCTCCCGGACGGAGGGCAGGACGAACGGGACGCCGCCGTCGGGCGTGGTGACGGAGGCCAGGTAGTCGCAGGCGGCGGGCACCATGGGCGAGTCGAACGCGTCGAGCTGGTCGAGGATCCAGAACGCCACCTCGACCGGCTCCGGCTGGCTGCTCGGGCCGCGCAGGTCAGGCTCCAGGGCGTGGCCGAAGCCGCCGTCGGCGTTCTGGTAGCAGCGCAGGGCGTCGAGCACGCGTGTACGGGAGCCGCCCCGGAACAGCGCCTCGAAACGCAGCCGGTCGATCAGTCTGCCGTGCAGGTGCAGGTAGTGCTCTGCTCGGTCGAGTACGTCCATGACGGAGATGTCCTCCCGTGCCAGGTAGCCGGTTCAGACCGCGAAACTACCCCGGACGCCGCGCGGTGGTCTTGTCACAATCGGACGTATGGAGGAGCGGCGGCGCTGGGACGTCGACGAGCGGTTCACCGGCGTGGGGGACGCGGCGGCGCTGCTGCCCGTCGTGGAACAGCTCGCGGAGGCGATGCGGGCCGAGGGGTGGGTGACGGAGGAGCCGGAGGCGCACCTGCTGCCCCACCTGCGGCGGGCGCCAGGCTGGGAGGTGCTGGGCGAGCGGCTGCTGGAGGACGGCGTCTACGAGGTGCGCGCCAGGCCCGCCGCGGAGTTGCGCGGGATCGCCCTGCACCGCGAGGTGATCAGGCTCCTGTCGGTGATCGCGGAGCCGTCCTTCCTGGTACGGCAGGCGGGCGACGCCGTGTTCGAGTGCGTGACGGGCGTGATGCCCGGCGACCCGCCCGGGTACAGGTCGCACGGGCATCTCGTCCGCGTCGTCGTGGAGCCGTCAGGGGGTGGCCAGGGCCTCGGTGGGTGACATGCGGGCCGCCCGTACGGCCGGGTAGAAGCCGGCCGCGCCGCCGATGACGAGGGTGGCGGCCACGCCGCCGAGCATGGCCCAACCGGGCACGATCGCCGGCCAGCCGCGCAGCCCGGCGTACGCGGCCGTGACGCCGATGCCGAGCAGCACGCCGCCGACGCCGCCGATGGCCGACAGCAGCAGCGACTCCGCCAGGAACTGCGCGCGGATCTGCCCGCGCGTGGCGCCGAGGGAGCGGCGCAGGCCGATCTCGGCGCGGCGTTCCAGCACGGAGATGACCATGGTGTTGGCCACGCCGACGCCGCCGACCAGCAGGGCGACGCCGCCGAGGCCGAGCAGGAGCGCGTTCAGTGCGGCGTCGGTGGCCTGCTTGGCGGCCAGGACGTCGGACGGCCTGGAGACCTCGACCTCGTTGGGCTGCTGCGGGTTCGCGGTGGCGGCGAGCACGTCGCGCACCTGGACGACGTGCGCCTCCTCGGCCCTGGCGTAGATGGTGGTGGCGTAGCCGTCGAAGTGGAGGCGTTCCTCCGCGACGGGCCAGCCGACCAGCGCGGCCGTGTCGAGCTCGGGCGCGAGCGGCACGGGGGCGAGCACGCCGACGACGGTGAACCACTGCCCGCCGAGCCAGACCCGCTGGTCGGGTCCCGGCCGGACGACGCCGAGCCGGTCGGCGGCCTTCGCGCCGAGCACGGTGGCCGGGTAGCGGTGGGTGGCCTCGTTCAGCCAGGCGCCGGCGGTGACGGTGGCGCCGACGTCGCGCGGGAGGTCGAGGCGGGCGGCGGTGACGGCGATGGAGCCCGACTCGGCCTCGGGGACGTGGTCGTTGCGGTACACCTTGGCCGGCGTGGTGCCGGTGGCGGTGACCGCGGTGACGGGGCCGATCTGGCCGATCATGCCCTCGGCCTCCTCGGGCAGATATGACGACTCGCCGAACAGGGTCTGGCCGGGCGAGACGGTGAGCAGGTTCGTGCCGAGCGCTTCGAGCTGCCGGTTGAGGTCCTCCTGGCTGGAGGCGGAGATGCCGACGACGCCGATCATGGCGGCGATGCCGATGGCGATCCCGAGCGCCGACAGGAACACCCGCAGCGGCCTGGAGCGCAGGCCCGCCCCGCCGGTCCTGAGCACGTCGCGCGGGCGCATGCGGGCGGGGGTCAGGACGCTCATGTGCGCGCTCCTTGCACGATCCGGCCGTCGAGCATCTCGACGCGACGAGGCAGCGAGGCGGCGATGTCGCGGTCGTGGGTGATGACGACGACGGTGGTGCCGCCCGCGTGCAGGTCGCGCAGCAGGTCCATGACGCCGGCGCCGGAGCGGGAGTCGAGGTTGCCGGTCGGCTCGTCCGCGAGCAGCAGCCGGGGGCGGCCGGCGACGGCGCGGGCGATGGCGACGCGCTGGCGTTCGCCGCCGGACATCTCGTGCGGGCGGTGGCCGACCCGGTGCGCGAGGCCCACCCGTTCCAGGGCCTCGTACGCGCGCCGCCGCCGTTCGCGCAGAGGCGGGCCGGCGTACAGCAGGCCGTCGGCGACGTTGTCCAGCGCGGACACGCCGGGGGCGAGGTGGAACTGCTGGAAGACGAAGCCGATGACGTTCGCGCGCAGGGCGGACAGCTGCCGGTCGGTGAGGGAGAGCACGTCGTGGCCGGCGATGCGGACGACGCCGCCGGACGGGCGGTCGAGGGTGCCGAGCAGGTGCAGCATGGTCGACTTGCCCGAGCCGGACGGGCCGGAGATGGCGACGAGCTCGCCCTCGCCGATGGACAGGGAGACGCCGCGCAGGGCGGCGACGTCGCCGTACAGCTTGGTCACGTCGTGGAGTTCGGCGATCACGAGGGCACCGCCACGGTCATGCCCTCCTCCAGGCCGGTCACCTCGACCTGGCCGTCGGCGAACATGCCGGTCTCGACGGCGACGTAGCGGGTGGCGCCGCCCTCCACGACCTGGACGCCGTAGCCGCCCTCGGCGAGGGCCAGCAGCGCGCCGACGGGGACGGCGAGGACGTCCTCCCGCCGGTCGGCGACGATCGTGACGTCCACGGGGGCCGCGTCGTACGCCTTCTTCAGGCCGGTCACCGACAGCGTGACCTCGACGGTGGTGGCGGTGTCGTCGCCGGTGCCCTGGGTGGCGACCTTGCCGACGCGGGTGACCTCGCCGTCGACCGTGGTGCCGTCGGGCAGCTCGACGGTGGCCTCCATGCCCTTGCGGACCAGGTGCTCGTCGGCCACGTCGAGGTCGACGCGAACCTCGCGGCGGGTGCCGGTGGCGGTGAGCACGGGGCCGCTCGCGCCGTCGCCGAGGGCCTTCTTCAGGTCGGCGACGCGCAGCGGGCCGCGGGCGACCACGACGTCGCCGGGCTCGACCTGGCCGGTGACGTCGAGGCCGAGGTCGTCCTGCCAGTCCTCGACGGCCTCGCGGGTGGTCCAGGTGTACGTGCCGTCCACGTCGAAGCCGTCGTAGCCGAGCCGGTCGAGGTTGCGTTCGAGGAGCTCGACGTCCTTGCCCTCGACCCCGTCGCGCAGGGTGCGGTAGAGCGGCATGGTGCCGTACAGGAGGGGGCGGCGGTCGGCGTCCACGCTGTAGACGGCGTGGCCTCGGGTGACGGTGGAGCCCTCCGAGGGGAGCCAGGTGATCGTGCCCTGCGACCTGGCGGTGACGGTGACCGGGTCGCCGTAGCCGAGGGTGCCGTCCACGGTCTTGGTCTCGGTGAGCGTCGTACGGACGACCTGGGCGGTGGCGGGGGGTGTGCGGCCGGCGACGGCCGGGG
>NZ_POUD01000457.1 GCF_003236395.1 Nonomuraea aridisoli
AGCCCACCCGCCCGTACGTCGTCCTGACCCGCGGGCGGCCGGCCGCCCGCGCCCTCGTCGGCGAGCTGCGCTGGCGGGTACGGCGCTACTACACCGCGGCGCTGCCCGGCTTCGCCACGTACCTCACCGCCGGCGAGCTGGCCGAGCTGCGGGCCGACCCGCGCGTGCGCGCGGTCGAGCCCGACCTGGCGATCCGTCCCATGCCCATGGGGCGGTCGCCGGCCCTGCCCGCCGGGCGGCCGACCGGCGCGGGCACCACCGTCTACGTCGTCTCCGGCGGCCTGGACGCCGCCCGCGACGAGTTCGGCGACCGGGCCTGGCGCGCCTTCGACGCCACCGGCGGCACCGGACGCGACTGCGCGGGACACGGCACCCAGGTGATCCGCCGCGTCCACGCCGCGGCCCCCGCAGCCCGGGTCGCCTCCGTCCGCGTGCTCGGCTGCGACGGCACGGGCACCCTGTCGGACGCGCTGGCCGGGCTCGACTGGATCCACCGCCACGCCCGCCGTCCCTCCGTCGCCGCGCTCGCCCTCGACGGCGCCGACTCCGCCGCGCTCGCCACGGCCGCGCGGTCGTTGTCACGCTCCGGCGTGTTCGTCGCCGCACCGTCCCGCTCCGCCGTCTGCCGGGCCACCCCCTCAGGCCGGGCGTTCTCGGCGTACGCGCCCGAATTGGCCGGCGCCGCCGCCCGGCTCCTGGAGCTCCATCCGGCCGCCGGGCCGTCCGCCCTCGCCACTTCGCTGAAGTGCACGGCGGCGCGGCCCGTGATTCGCCAGAATCCGTCGAGGGCCTCTACCCTCCTCATGCGCGATGGCGGGCTCTGAAGGGATGGACTCCTCAAATGTGACCGGCGTCACATCGCCCCGGGGCTATCCCAGGAAGGCGATGTTCGGACATGCCGGGTACGGTGCTGGCAGGCAACCGGCACACGCGAGAGACTCAAGGGTCCGGGGGAAGAATGGCGACGCTGACGAAGGGACTCGCATGCAGGAGCTCCGACTCGTCGCGGTGAGTGAGGACGGCACCTACCTCGTCCTGGCTACGGCCGGGCGGGGGACGCGCTTCACACTTCCCGTGGACGACCGGCTCCGTGCTGCCGTCCGCGGCAACTTCTCCCGTCTCGGCCAGTACGAGATCGAAGTGGAGAGTCCGTTGCGCCCCAAGGAGATCCAGGCCCGCATCCGGGCGGGAGAGACGGCGGAGGAGATCGCCGCGACCGCCGGGATCCCGGTCGAGCGTGTCCGCTGGTTCGAGGGGCCGGTGCTGCAGGAGCGGGAGTACGTCGCCCAGCAGGCACAACGCGTCTCCGTGCGCATGCCTGGCGAATCGGCGCCCGGACCGACGCTCGGCGACCTCGTGGCCGACCGGCTCACCCGGCGCGGCGTGCCCACCGACGAGATCGACTGGGACTCCGCCAAGCGCGACGACGGCCTGTGGCGGGTCAAGCTCGGCTACGTCTGGAACGGTCACACCCGCCACGCCGAGTGGCTCTTCGACCCGCGCAAGCGTCACGTGACGCCGCACGACGACGAGGCGCTGCGCCTGTCGTCCGCCGACTTCGATCCTGAGCCGGCCGTGGTGGAGGACACCACGGTGACGCCGTTCGCGCCGCGGGTGGCCAAGCTGCAGCCGGTGCCGCCGCTGGCGTCCGAGACGGTGCAGTTCCCGCCGGTGGCGCGCCGCGAGCCCGAGGAACCGGCCGTCGGCTACACCCCGCCGGCCGGCCGGGCTCCCGACCCGGCGCCGCGCGACACCCCGTTCGACCGCGACCGCCGCTCCGACCCGGGCCGCGAATCGGCCCTCCGCCCCGACTCAGGCAGGGATTCGGCCCTACGGCCTGACCCGGGCAGGGATTCGGCTCTGCGGTCCGGTTCCGGGGCCGAGGGCGGGCCGCGGGAGTCCTTCCGCCCCGAACCTCCGGCCCGCGAGACCGGCTACACCCGCCCCGGCGACACCACGTCGCGCCGCGGCGGGTCTTCGCCATGGCTGCCCGACTTCGGCTCGGGACGCGAGAGCGAGTCCATCTACGCCCCGGCCACGCCGCCTTCGTCCCGTCCGCTCTCCGAACAGCCGCCCGCGCCAAGGCCGTCCGAGGACTCGCTGCCGGCGCAGGAGCCGTACGCCGCGGAGCCGTTCGCCACGGAGAAGCCGTCCGCCCAGGACGGCCCGTCGCGCGACGCCCATCCGTCTTCGTCCGAGTCGGCTGACCCGTCGCGCCCGTCTTCGGAACCGGCGGCCTCGTGGCAGCCGCCCACCGGACCGGCGCAGTCCGCCGCAGGGGTAGAGGCGCCCGCAGGCGTGTCGTCCCCCGTCCGGGACCAGCCCGTCACCGCCCCTCAGACAGGCGGGACGGACGGTTCCCCGACCACGGCGACTCCGCCTTCACCTGCCGCTCAGAGCTCCAACCCCGGCGCCCCGGCGACCACACAGCACCAGGAGCCCGCCACCGCCCAGGCCCAATCGTCTACCACGGCCGAGGCCCCGCAAGCCCAGCCCGCCACGGCCGCCCAGCCGCCGACGTCTCCGTCCGCCACGCAGCCCCAACCGTCCGCCGCCTCGCGGCCCGCGCCGGAGGCTGCGCAGACCGACCCCGCCACGCAGTCCGGCGGTGCTGTCGCCCAGACAGACGGCGCTGACGTGCAAGCCGCCAGTGGTGGTACGCAGGCTGCCGGTGACGGGACGGCTGCCGACGCTGCTGCCCAGGCTGCCGCAAGTGTGCAGGTTCGCGCTGGTACGCAGGCTGCCGACGCTGACGTGCAGTCTCCGACGCAGGGTGGGCAGTCCGGCGCTGCCGAGACCGGGAGCACCGGTCAGGCCGCATCGACCACCGCACCAACCTCCGCGTCGAGCACCTACCCCGAGTCGGACGCCACTCCCCCGGCGCCCACCACGCCAGAGGCAACCCCGCAGAGCCATGCGGCGGAAGCCGACGCCCCCGAGGCGAACGCCGCCGAGAAGGACACCGCGCAAGCGGACGCCACCCGCGGAACCACCGCCGCTACCGGCGAGGCTCCGGCAACCCCGACGGCGACAACGGCCACCGCGCCGACCGCCGCAGTCCCAACGGACGCCACTCCAGCGGCTCCCGCAGTTCCTGTGCCAGCGGACGCTACGGCGAGCGCTGCTTCGGAAAGCCCCGCGTCCACAGACGCGGTCTCGGCGAACGCAGCTTCGGCAGCCTCTGCTTCCACAGACGCGGTCTCGGCAGGCGCTTCTTCGGTCGACGCTGCTTCGTCCGGCGCGGACGCCGCCGCGAAGACGTCCGCCGAGCCGAAGGACATCGGCACCGGCTCCACGGAAGCCACCACTACGAATCCCCCCGCCCCGGAAGCGGCTGCTCAGGAGGGCAGCTCCACGGATCGGCCGGGCGCCGTCACGACGCCCGCCACGGCGGAAGGTACAGCGACGGTGGACACCACCACGACCGCGACCAGCAGCACGACACCGGAGACCGGCGTGCCCGCGGAGTCCAAGGCCGAGACCACCACCCAGGCCCCGGCGGACACCGCAGACACCCCTCCTGCGAAGGCCGAGCCCACCAAGACGGACAAGCCGACCAAGGCGAACGAGACCGCCAAGGACGGCGAGCCCGGCAAGAGCGCTCCGGCCGAAGCGGAGGCGCCCACACCGGACGCGACCGTACCCGGCACCAAGGAAGCGCAGCCGGAGGCGGACGCCGCGCCCGAGCAGGACGCCCAGCAGAGCAAGCCTCCGACGCCCAAGCCGAAGCCGGCGCCGTCGGTCCCGGCGGCGCGGGCGGGCAAGGACGAGGGCAAGGACGACAAGCCGCCGGTGCCGGCCCCGTCCCCGCCGCCCGCCCCTGCCGCCCGGCCGCGCAAGTCGCGAGGCCGCCGAGCTTCGGTCCCGACCTGGGACGAGATCATGTTCGGCGCCCGCCGCCAGGACTGACGAGAGCACCCTTTCCAGCCCGGCCGGCCAGGACTCCACCGACGCTCCCGCACCGGTGAAGCCCTGGCCGGCCGACCCGTCTCGGTCCAGCACGCCCCAGT
>NZ_POUD01000458.1 GCF_003236395.1 Nonomuraea aridisoli
GGGTGGTCGTGGCGGGCGCCGGGGTTGTCCACTTCGCAGCGTACGAATCCGTCGGTGAGGCCGAGCGCGAGCCGGACGGTGGCGGCGCGGTGTTGCAGGGCCTGGCCGACCAGGTCGGCCACGAGCAGTGAGGCGGCCTCGGCGTGGTCGGTGAGGCCCCAGGCGCTGAGGCGGGCGGCGGTCATCCTGCGGGCGGTCGGTACGGCGGAGGGCCGTGCCGACAGTACCCAGGACACGTCGCGGCCGTGCCCGGCCCATCCGGCGCGGACGGCGAGGTCGTGGCTCATCGCCAGGAGCGTGTTCCATGACGGCGGCCGCCAGGATGGTTTCGGCTGGAGGCCGGGTGGATGTCGCTGCTTGGTGTGCACGTCGTTCCTTCCCCCAAAGGTTGACGGTACGACTTCAGGATGCTCCGCGGGGTCCCCGTCGGAGGACGGGATAAATCCCCATGTCGCTACCTACCTGTTAGTGGAGGTGGGTCAGCCAGCGATGCCCTGGGTGCGTCTTGCCGAGCGTGTGCGCGAGCCATGTGCGCCGGTCCGTGGTGAGGATCGGCAGGAGTGCGAGGAGGTCCTGTTCGTCGTGGGGTCGCAGCACGTCGTTCGCGGCGTGCGCCTGGTCCGGGGTGAGGTGGCCTCCGGCTTTGAAGAACAGGACGATCTCCGGGGCGGCCGTGGCGAGCCCCCATTGGGAGGTCTGGACGGCGCGTTCCAGCGGGACGGCGATGCCGTGTTCGCGGTTGAGGACCCAGTCGTGGCCGGAACGTTCGTTGAGCAGGAACTCGAACCCGAACTCGGTGTGTGTCAGGGTCGCCGAGGTGGACAGCGGGCTGTGGAGTTCGGGCAGGTGGATGTGGGCGGGCAGGTCGAGCGGCCGGCCGTTCCACTGCTCGGTGGTGTCGTCGGGGACGCCGGGGTCGTGGGCCACCAGCGCCCAGCCGGGGAAGTGCTCGAAGACGGCGCGCTGGTCGTGGTGGAAGACGGCGATGTCGACGTCGCCGTGGTCGCGGGTCTGCCGGCCGAGCCACGCGTCGGCGGCCCAGCCGCCGCACAGGACCCACGCGGCGCCGAGGCCGTCGAGCAGGTCGCGTACGTAGGCGACGGCCTCCGGTACCTCGCGGGAAGAAGGTTCGTCCACCGTGTGATGGTCGGTCGCCTGTGCGGCGTGCCGCAACCGATTTACCTCCGCCTCCAAGCGGTGGGGGCTGAAGGCCGGGCTGGTGACAACCGGGGGTGGAGGCATCCCGGGGTGGATCTCGAAGCCGTACGCACGTTCGTCGCCGCGACCAAGGCCGGGCGCTTCCAGGAGGCGGCCGCCGGGTGCAAGCGCGTGGCCGCTCTCGAGCGCGGCCGGGGTCAGGCCCGCTCCAGGGCCTCCTCGCGCAGGGTCTGCACGGCGGGCGCCCCTCCAAGGGCCAGGCGCGGGCCTGCAGCCGCGCCGGCACGCGGCCGGCCTTCCGGGTCGCCCTGTTCACCCGTACGGCGCTCGGGGCGCGGCTCGCCCTCGGCGGGCAGGCGTTCCTGCCGCACACCGTGAGCTGCTGCGGGCAGCCTCCGTACGGCCGGGTCAGCGGGTGCCGCGCGTCGCCTTCTTCCGGGCGTCCACCGGCGAGAAGCTGCGCCAGGTGACCGTCGGCGCGCTGCCGGACATGCCGCTCTGCCCGCATGCGCTCGTCCCACGGGCGGACGACCCGCATCCCACGCTCCCCGGACGTGCGCCGCCATCTGCGGCCGGCCCGGCCGGCGGACGGGTGGTTGCTCAGCCGGGCGCCGCGGGCGTCCAGGTCAGGCGGTGGCGGCGTCGGCGTAGCGGCACGCCAGCCGGGCGAAGGCGTCCTTGAGCTCGGCCGGGCCGACGACCTCGATGGCGGCGTCGAACCTGCCGATGGCGGCGGCCAGGCCGGTCCACGACCATGAGCCGAGGACGAGCCGGCAGCGGCCGGGAGTGAGCGGCTCGACGACCGCGTCGCGGGTGTAGGCGGAGACGGTGGCGGCGGGCAGGTCGAGGATGACCTCGCCGCGGCAGGGCCAGTCGGCCGAGCCGCGGGAACCGCGGAAGACGCCGGTCACGTACGCGGCCACGTCGCCTCCGGGCAGTTCGCGCGGGGTGAAGCGGGGCCCTGCCGGGGTGCGCGGGGTGATCCGGTCGGCGCGGAAGATGCGCCAGTCTGCGCGGTCGAGGTCCCAGGCGACGAGGTACCAGCGTCCGCCCCAGGTGAGCAGGTGGTGGGGCTCGGCCCGGCGTGGCGGGGCCTGCTCCTCTTCGGGGGCGTAGCCGAAGCGCAGCACTTGGCGGGCGTGGACGGCGGCGCCGAGCGTCATGAGCACGCCGCTGTCGGCCTGCGGGCCCGCCCCTGGCGGTTCGACGGCGGTGACGTGGAGGGTGTCGATGCGGCGGCGCAGCCGTGCGGGCATGACCTGCCGGACGGTGGTCAGCGCGCGTGCCGCGGCCTCTTCGATGCCGGCGCCGGTGGTGGTGGCGAGCCGGAGGGCGACGGCGAGGGCGACGGCCTGCTCGTCGTCGAACAGCAGCGGCGGCAGCTCCGTGCCGGCCTGCAGCCGGTAGCCGCCGTCGGGTCCCTTGACGGCGGCGATGGGGTAGCCGAGTTCGCGCAGCCGGTCGATGTCCCGGCGGACGGTGCGCGGGCTGACCTGCAGCCGCTCGGCCAGCAGGGCGCCCGGCCAGTCCCGGCGCGCCTGCAGCAGGGACAGCAGCGCCAGCAGTCGTGCTGAGGTTTTCGGCATGCGCCCCATGCTGCCGCACGTAGCGGCCACTTCCTGGCCTCTTCTGCTGCGACTGTTCCGTCTCGGCGCCGGACGGCCGTCCGGCGCCGATCATGCGAATCGCAGGAGGAGAACATGTCCGTCAAGTCCGTGACTCATCTGAACTTCCGCGGCGACGCCCGCGCGGCGCTGGAGTTCTACCGGTCGGTGTTCGGCGGTGACCTCGCCGTCGTCACCTACAAGGACGCCGGGAACGTGCCGGACGCCGCCGAGGCCGACCAGGTCATGTGGGGGCAGGTGATCGCCGGCAACGGTTTTCATGTGATGGCCTACGACGTGCCCGCGGGGATGCCGTGGCAGCGCGGGGAGAACTCGTTCTTCGTCTCTCTGCGCGGCGAGACCACCGAGGAGATCACCGCGTACTGGGAGAAGCTCTCCGCGGGCGCGACCGTCGTGCGGCCGCTCGCGCCCGCGCCGTGGGCTCCCCTGTACGGGATGCTCGAAGACCGTTACGGCGTCGTCTGGGTCGTGGACGTCGCCGCGCCTCGCGAAGTGTGATGACGGCGCCCCGCCGGTAGCCGGCGCACCGTGCGCCTGCTGAAATGTGGCCAGTACGAACTCTTGCCCGTATGGCAGAACACGAGGGGGTCGGGCGGGCGGACGGCACGGGTGAGCGAGCAGGTGCTCACCGCCCGTCGAGCTGGAGGACTTCGGCTTCCACATGTCGCGGCAGATGCTGGGCACCGTCGCGTGCAAGGAGCTCGTCCCCATGCGAAGCCTGATCGCCGACGCCGGGGCCCGCAACATCTGGTGACGACATACCGGGCGACGGATCGGAGCCCGGCCCACTCGGACGGCCGGCGGGGGGCGCGCCGGAGTGCGGCGGTATTTCTATTGGCGGGTATAGAGTGGAGACATGGTGCGACCTCCGCTGACCCCCGAAGAGCGGCTCCGTGGCGAGCAACTCGGCCTGGTGCTGCGCCGCGCCCGAGGCGAGCGCAGCATCGTCGAGGTCGCCGCGGCCGCCGGCATGTCCGCCGAGACCCTCCGCAAGATCGAGACCGGCCGCATCGCCACGCCCGCGTTCTTCACCATCGCGGCGCTCGCCGACGTGCTCGGCATCTCGCTCGACCAGCTCCTTGGTGGACAGGATCGGCCCGCAGGGGATGTTCTCCGCGTTGAGCCGGTCGAGCACCGTCCACTTGTCGTGCTGGATCGACCACTCCTCGATGAGCTGGAACATCTTGTCCAGC
>NZ_POUD01000459.1 GCF_003236395.1 Nonomuraea aridisoli
GCCCCACCCAGCCCAGCAGGATCAGGAACATGAGCCAGTCGGCCGCCATGCTCGCCGCCACCCCCGCGCCCCTGAGCCCGAGCGTGGCGAGCAGGGAGTCGCCGCCGAACACGAAGTCCAGCACGCGGTCCGTGGCCGCGGTGGCGAGCCCCGCCACGCCCACGGACGCGATCAGCGTCACGCCGAGCATGACGATCGAGGCGAGGTCGCGCAGCTTGCTGACGAAGAAGTTGGCGGGCGCGGTGGTGTCCATCGCCATCTGCCGCAGCGCGCCGCGCAGCGCGTCGAGGGCGCCGAGCCCGGCGTACAGGAGGCCGAGCAGGCCGATGATCCCGGCGGTGGCCTTGGCCCCGGCGATGGCCGCGAGGTCGAGCTGGGAGGCGATGCCGGGCAGGCGTTCGGCGACGGCCCGCTGCAGGGCCTCCCTGGTCGGCTCGCTGGTCGCCACCACGTAGCCGAGCACCGCGTACGACAGCGCCAGCAGCGGGAAGAAGGACAGGAACGCGAAGTAGGTGACCGCGCCCGCCAGCCGGTCGCCCGACTGGAGCTGGTAGCGGCGCACGGTACGGATCAGGTGGTCGACCGACGGCCGGCGTACCCGCCACTCCTCCACCTTGCCGCGGGCCCGCGCCCGCACGGCCGCGACGCGTTCGGTGAGACTCTCCATCACGCCCTCTCCCAGGAGCCCTGCGTGGCGGATCACCTGCCCACGAGCCGTGCCGACACGCCCCGCGACCGGAAACGGCCCGTACGCGGCCCTACAGCCCGCGTCTGGCGGCCCAGGAGGCGATGGCGGCGGCGATGTCCCCGGGGCGGTCCTCGGGGGCGTGGTGGCCCGCTGGGCCGCAGTGCTCGGTCTCCAGGGCCGCGATGTTCGCCGCGCACCAGGCCGCCATCTCCTCCCCGATCATCAGCGTCGGCGAGGAGTCGAAGGTGAGCAGCAGCTTGGGCACGTCGTCACTGCTCGCCAGCCACTTCCCGGACGCCTCGACGGGGCCCGCCACGTCGGCGGGCTCGCCGTCGAGCGGCATCGAGCGGGCCCACTCCAGCAGCGGCCGGCGGCTCTCCCGAGTGGGGTAGGGCGCCAGGTACGGCTGCATCTCCCGCTCGCCGAGGGGCGTCAACACGCCCCCGGTGAACGCGGTCTCCACGAGGAAGTTCCCGTCGAGCACCAGCGACTCGCCCTTCGGCCCGCGGATCAGCTCGGTCCGGGCGCGCGGGCCGTCGCCGAGCTCGTCCAGGCTCATGCCCCGCACGATCGCCTCCATGAACGCCACGCCGCGCACCCGGCCGGGGTGGCGCGCCGCCCAGTCGAAGGCGAGCGCGCCGCCCCAGTCGTGGCCGACGAGCACCACGTCCTCCAGCGCGAGCGCGTCGAACCAGGCGTCGAGGTAGCGGGCGTGGTCGCCGAACCGGTACGGCACGTCCGGCTTGCCGGAACGGCCCATGCCGATGAGGTCGGGCGCGAGCAGCCGCCGCCCGGGCCGCGCCACGCCGGGCAGCACGCCGCGCCACAGGTGGGACGAGGCCGGATTGCCGTGCAGGAACACGAAGGGGGCTCCCTCCCCCGAGTCTTCGTAGTGCATGTGCGAGTCGAGCACGTCGACAGCGGGCATGATCCCTCAATTCGTTCGAGTCACTAACGTTCGTCGCGCTAACGAACGGTACATCGTTAGTCGCACTAACGCAACGGTATGATCGCCGCCATGACGGACCCCATGGATCGGCAGGAGACCCCGGCACCGCTGCGGACACTGCCCAGCCGGCTGCTGGCGCTCGTCGCGTCGCACGCCGACCGGATCGTGAGCGAGGGCCTGGCCACGGCGGACGCCCGCAAGTGGCACTACGCGGCACTCGTGGCGCTGCGCGAGTCCGGCCCCATGAGCCAGGCGGAGCTGAGCAGGCGCACCGGCATCTACCGCAGCGACCTCGTGGCCGTCATCAACGAGCTGTCCGCGCGCGGCTTCGTCGAGCGCGCGCCCGACCCCGGCGACCGTCGCCGCAACGTCGTCACCATGACCACCGCCGGTCGCTCGCACCTCGAACGGCTCGACAAACTCATCGCCGACCTCCAGGACACCCTGCTCGCGCCGCTGACCGACGCCGAACGTGAGGAGTTCACGCGTTCACTGGGCCGGCTCCTCGCCCATCACACCCGCTCTGAGCTGCGCTGAAACCATGGCGGCCGGGCACCGCGCGGCCTAGCCTGAAAGCCCTCGGGACCCGATCCGGAAGGCGTGCGCATGCCCGAAATCACCACCGGTCAGATGATCAGGCTCCAACGCGAGCGACGAGGCATGAGCACCACCGCGTTAGCCACACAGTCCGGCTGCACCCCCCGGCACATCGAGCTCATCGAGCACGGCAAACGCACCCCCTCCCTCACCCTGCTGCGCGAGATCGCCAAAGTGCTCGGCGTGCGCACCGCCGTGCTGCTGGGCGAGACCCCGCGCGACTCCCACGAGCCCAGCAGGCCGCAGATCGGCGACATCGAGCGGGCGCTGTTCACCTGCCGCTCGGCCTCGCCCGACATCGAGCCGCCCGACGCCGAGCAACTCGCCGAACGCGTCGCGGCGGCGCGCAACGCCTGGTTCACCTCGACCCGGCGCTACTCGATCCTGATGGCCGCGCTGCCGTCCCTGATCATCGACGCCGAGACGCTGGTCCTCGACCGCGCCCCCGCCTCCCACCGGGTCGCCACCGACGCGTACGTGCTGGCCAGGGCCGTGCTCAAGCACCTGCGGCGGGTCGACCTGGCGCATCTGGCGGCCGACCGGGCGATGCGCTTCGCCGAGGAGTCCGCCGATCCGCTGATGATCGCGTGGGCGTACTGGAACCTGGGGCAGTCGATGCTGGCCGACGACATGCACCAGATCGCGTACGACGTCGCCCGGCGGGCCATCGAGCAGCTCGAACCGCACGTCGGCGACGGCGACGAACGCCACCTCAAGGCGCTCGGCGCGCTCCACCTGCTCGCCGCCGTCGGCGAGGCGCGCGCGGGCGACGACGACGCGGCCAGGGAGCGCGTACGCGGCCCAGCGGCGCGGCTCGCCGAACGGGTCGGCGACTCCTCCGGAGGCTACGACCAGGCGTTCTTCGGACCCACCAACGTCGCCATCCACATGGCCTGCATCGAGACCGACACCGGCCACCCCGACGCGGTGCTGCACATCGCCGACGACATCGACCTGCGCCGCATCCCGTCCGTGGAGCGGCGCGCCACGCACCTCGCCGACGTGGCGCGCGCCTGCGAGGATCTCGGCGACGACGCGGCCAGCCTGCTCCACCTGCTGCGGATCGAGCGTGAGTCGCCGGAGGAGCTCGATCACAAACTTCTGCTGCGGGAGATGGTCCGGTCGCTGGCCCGGCGGGCACGGCCGTCCTGGGCGCCCGAAGTGCGCCATCTGGCCGAACGCCACGAGATCCCCATCTGAGCGAACACAGAGTTCGGATCGCGCGAACGGAGAGTTCCTCCGCCCGAGTTCGTCACGGACAGGCGCCGTGGTGCCACGCTGCGTTCATGACCAGAACGCCTGCAGCCGACGTCGTCATGGAACGCCTGCTCCGGGAGGCGGCACGCGAGTTCCCCGGGTGGGCGTTCGAACGGGACCAGCACGGGTGGACCGCCGCCCGCGGCGAGATCCGGCTCACCCGGCCCACCCTGGCCGCCCTGCGCGCCCTGCTGTGCCTGCACCGGGCCGCCCGATGACCGGCCCGCGCCTCGGCCCCGCCGCCGAGAACCTGGGCCTGGTGACCCGCCAGCTCCACGCGCTGCGCACCACGTACCCGGCATGGGAGATCCACTACTCCCCCGACCCGGGACACTGGACGGCCGTCCTGCGCCGCCCTTTGACGGCGCAACTCGCGGCGGGCGGCGTCCGCAAACGCCTCGCCGCCCCCGACGCCATCACCCTGGCCTCCGCCCTGGCCCACCACACCACCCTCCTCCATAC
>NZ_POUD01000045.1 GCF_003236395.1 Nonomuraea aridisoli
CCGCCCACCGGAACCAGCCACCACGGCCTCATGACCCCAGCCGTCCAACCCTCCGGAACCGGCGGCCACGGCCTGATGACCGCGGCGGCGCGGCCGGCGGGAGGCCGGGGGGCGGTGCAGGTGGCGGTCGGCGGCTGCGACGGCGGCGGGGAGCAGCGTCAGGGCGACCGCCGCGGCGATCAGCGCCGACAGGCTCACCCCCGCCGCCATGGTGCGGATCAGCGGGGTGCGCACCACCATCAGCGCGGCCGCCGTCAGCGCGACGCCGAGCGCGCACCAGCCCGCGGTGCGGCCCGCCGTGCTCACGGCGAGGGCGGCGGCCTCGGCCCGATCGTGGCCCGAGGCCCTGGACTGGCGGTAGCGCAGGAGGATCAGCAGCGCGTAGTCGAGGCCGAGCCCCAGCCCGACGGTGGCCGCCACCGCCAGCATGAACGTGTTGACCCCCGCGCCGAGCGCGCTCGCCACCGCCAGCGCGCCGAGGGCGGTGACCGGGACCGTGCCGGCGACCAGCAGCACCGTCACGGCGGCCCCCGCCGACCGCAACCCGATCAGCAGCGCCACCAGCGCCAGCGGGACGGCCAGCAGCTCGGCGCGCTGCAGGTCGGCGAGGTCGGTGCGCTTGACCTCGGCCACCATGGCGCTCTCCCCCACCAGGTGGACCCGCACGCGACCGCCGGACGCCCGGCCCGCGGCGTCACCGGCGACGCGCAGCAGCACGGGCACCGCCTCCTGACGCGCCCGCGGCCCGCCGTTCACCCCCACGATCGCGTACGCGCGCCGCCGGTCCTGGCCCGCCACGGGCGGCAGCAGGTCGACCCCGCCCACCATCGGCCGGCCCGCCACGGCCCGCGCGGCGTCGCTCATGGCGCGCTGGTACGGCTCGTCGGCGTCGGAGAGCGTGGTGGAAGCGAAGACCATCATCATCTGCTCGGCGCCCAGCCGGGGGAAGCCCCGCTCCAGCACCCGCGCCCCGGCGGTAGAGTCGGCCCCCTCGACCCGGACGTCCGGCGCGGTCGCCCGCTCGACCAGGCCGGGCACCAGGACCAACGACCCCGCGACGAGCGCCAGCCAGGCGGCGAGGACCGCGCGGTGACGGCGCGCCGCCACATGGCCGAGCCGCCACCACACGGACGGGCGGCGCGGCCACTCGGGCAGTGCGGGCGGAGGCCCGCCGGCGGACGCGCGTGAGGACACCGCCATGGTGCCGCCTCCTGGTGGACGTCGAGGAAAGCGTGTTACAAAGAGTAGCCATCGAATTACCAAGAGTAATCCAAGGAGGCTTCATGACCCACCAGCTGCGTCTCGGCCGGGCCCGCAGGATCGCCCTCGCCGTCGTGGCCGCCGGTTGCGCGGCGCCGTTCCTGGCGGCCACGGGCTCGGCTCAGACGGCGACCCCCGCGGCGGCCCAGACCCGAGCGGCGGCCGCCGCCCCCACCGACGTGCTGACCTGCTCCGTGCGCACGGCGCCCAACAACCCCGTCACGTTCACACCGCCGCTGCGCGACGCCACGCCGCAACTGACCAAGGGCAAGGGGGCCATCCTCCTGGAGAACTGCTCCTCCCCCAACGGCAAGGCGCCCAACATCGCCTCCGGCCGGATGGAGCTGAGCGGCCAGGCGACCGCCAGTTGCCGCGGCCTCGCCGACCTGCGCGCGACCGGCACCGTCACCTGGCGCGACGCCCAGGGCAAGGTCCTGTCCACCTCCACGCTCGCCGCCGAGCACAAGGGCAGCGCCACGCTCGCCGACAGCCTGCTGAAGGGCACCGTCACCGCGGGCCGGTTCAACGGCCAGAGCTTCAGCGGCACCGCCACCATGACCTCCGACCTGCGCGACTGCACGACCCCCGCCGGCTTCACCACGCTGACCGGCTCGGGCAGGCTCACCTTCGCCTGAGCCGCCCACCGCCCCGCGCGAGGGGTGCGGCCGCACCCCTCGCATCCTTCGACGTTCGCTTTACGCTACCTTTGTGCCGCTTTGGGGGAAATGACGGCGGGGGAACGGAGGCGGCCATGGTGCTGCTCCTGGCGATGGTGAGCGGTCTGGCCTGGACCGTGGTCTATGTCGAGTGCATCCGGGTGGGACTGCGCGAGCGCACCTATGCGATGCCGCTGGCCGCGCTCGCGCTCAACTTCGCCTGGGAGTCCACCTACGCGGCGCAGGGGCTGGCCGAATCCCCCGACCCGCAGACGGTGATCAACATCGTGTGGGCGGTGCTGGACGTCGGCATCATCGTCACGTTCTGCCGTTTCGGCCGGGCCGAGTTCCCGGGGCTCGGCCGCGGGACGTTCGCCGGCCTGGCCGTGCTGACCTTCGCCGCCTCCTACGTCGTACAGTGGCTGTTCATCGCCCAGTTCGGCCGGCACGACGCCGCCCAGTACTCCGCGTTCCTGCAGAATCTGCTCATGTCGGCGCTGTTCCTCGCCATGTTCGCGGCGCGGCGTGGGGCCCGCGGCCAGTCCCTGCTGATCGCCGTGGCCAAGTGGATCGGCACCCTCGCGCCCACGATCCTGTTCGGGGTGGTCTTCGGCTCGCCGTTCGTCCTCGGCCTCGGGATCCTCTGCAGCGTCCTCGACCTGGTCTACGCCGGCGTGCTCTGGCACGCCCGCTCGGCGAGCCGCCGGCCTGGCGCCGTTCGGAGCGGGACGCCGTAGAGCCTCGCGCCCGCGACACGTCGCCGAGCGGCGCGAGTTGACCGGCACCCGACCTTCAGCGCGAACAAATTTCGCCGTGTGCAGACGCTTTCGGGAAGGAGGAGCGCGCCGCGAGGGGCAGGGTGACGTGGAGACGACCGAGAGGTGGTCGACATGAGGGCCGAATCAGCGCAGGAAGTCTCCTGGCCGGGCCGATACTTCGAGGATTTCTCGGTGGGCGAGGTGTACCGGCACCCGCTGGGACGCACGGTGACCGCCACGGACAACGTCTGGCAGGCCCTGCTCACCCAGAACACCATGCCGGTGCACTTCGACGCTCACTACGCCGCCCAGACCGCGTTCGGGCGGCGCCTGGTCGACTCGACGTTCACGCTGGCGCTGGTCACGGGCCAGAGCGTGACGGATGTCTCGCAGCACGTGATGGCCAACCTGGGCTGGGATCGGGTGCGGCTGCCGAACCCGGTGTTCGAGGGCGACACGATCTACTCGCAGTCGGAGGTGCTGTCCGTCCGGGAGTCGCGGTCGCGGCCCAACGTGGGGATCGTGACGGTCCGTACGGTCGGCTTCAACCAGAACGGTGAGGTCGTCATCGTGTTCGAGCGCACCATGATGATCTACCGCCGGGGCCACGGCCCGGACGTGACCGCCGTACGGCCGGTGTGGGACGAGCGGGCACGGCGGGCGGTGCAGGAGCCGTGAGGGCCAGGTCGTGGCTGTTCACGCCCGGTGACCGCCCCGATCGGTTCGGCAAGGCGGCGGCCACGGGGGCGGACGTCGCGGTCCTCGACCTCGAGGACGCCGTCGCGCCCGACGCCAAGGCCGGTGCCCGCGAGGCCGTCGCCAAGGCGCTGGGCGAACTCCACGCGTACGTTCGCGTCAACGGGGCGGGAACCCCGTGGCACGAGGAGGACCTGCGCGCGGTCGCCGGCCGGCCGGGCCTGCTCGGCGTGATGCTGCCCAAGGCCGAGACACCCGACGCGCTCGACGGCCTCGGCGTGCCGGTGGTCGCGCTGGTGGAGACGGCCGCCGGGGTGGAGAACGCCGCCCGCATCGCCGCCCGGCCGGAGGTCGTCCGGCTCGCGTTCGGCAGCGTGGACTTCGCCCTGGACATCGGCGCGACCGAGGACGACTTCCTCTACGCGCGCTCCCGTCTGGTGGTGGTCTCCCGTGCGTCCGGGGTCGGCGCGCCGGTGGACGGGGTCACCACCGACCTCGACGACCCCGAGCGCACCATGGCGGACGCTCGGCGGGCCCGCGCTCTCGGCTTCGGCGGCAAGATGTGCCTGCATCCTCGCCAGGTCGGCCCGGTCAACCGCGCGTTCTCCCCCTCGGAGGCGGAGCTCGCGTGGGCCCGGCAGGTGGTGGCGGCCGCGGGCGAGGGCGGCGCCGTACGCGTCGGCGGGCAGATGATCGACAAGCCGCGGCTGGAGTCGGCCCGCCGGCTGCTGGAGCAGGAGGAGACCGGGCCGCCGTAGCGGCCGGTCCACCAGGAGGTGACATGAACGCGCCGACCGCCGTGCTGGACCTGATCAGTGATGGTTCGGACCTGATCGTGCCGATCCACCACGGCGAACCGCACACCGTCATCGACACCCTGGAGGCCCACGCGGACCACTTCACCGGGGTGCGGATCCACCAGATGGACCCGGCCCGCGAACGTCCTTACATCGACGGGAAGTTCCCTGGACACCTGACCCACGTCAGCTACTACCTCGGGCCCGGATGCCGGCGGGCGTACTGGAACGGCACCTGCGAGCTCGTCCCCGCGCACTTCAGCGAGGTGCCACGGCTGCTGCGTGAGCGCACCCGGCACTCCCTGGTGCTGGCCGCGGCGACCATGCCCGACGAGCACGGCTACTTCAGCCTGGGCACCAACGCGGACTACGTGTCCGCGTTCATCGGCGAGGCGCCGTTCTTCCTGGAGGCCAACCCGCGCATGCCGCACACGTACGGGGAGAACCAGATCCACGTCAGCCAGGTCGCCGGCTGGTGCACCGCCGACTACGCCCTGGAGGAGACCCAGCCGGCCGTGCCCGACGACCGGGACCGGCGCATCGCCGAGCTGGTGGCCGAACGCGTGCCGAACGGGGCGTGCCTGCAGATCGGGGTCGGCCGCATCCCCAACGCGTTGTTGTCCGCGCTGGCCGACCACCGCGATCTGGGCGTGCACACCGAGGCCATGTCCGACGGCGTCATGCACCTGGCCGAACAGGGCGTCGTCACCGGCACCAGGAAGGAGCAGCACCGCAACAAGCACGTCGCCACCTTCTGCATCGGCACCCGCCGCTTCTTCGACTGGCTCGACGGCAACTCCTCGGTGGCGATGTTGCCGGTCGACTGGGTCAACGACCCCCGGGTCGTCGCCCGCGAACCCTCGATGATGTCGATCAACGCCACCAGCGAGGTCGACCTCATGGGCCAGGCGGCCAGCGAGACCATCGCCGGCCGGTACTGGTCGGGGTCCGGCGGGCAGGCCGACTTCGCCCGCGGCGCCATGTACTCCCCCGGCGGACGCGCCTTCCTGGTGACCCACGCGGCCACCGGCGACGGCACCAGCCGCATCAAGGTCCAGCTCGGCCCGGCCACCCCGGTCACCACCCTGAAGAACACCATCGACCACGTCGTCACCGAGTACGGCGTCGCGGAACTCCGCGGCCGCAGCCTCTCCCAGCGGGCCACGGCACTGATCGCCATCGCTCATCCCGACCACCGCGACCGGCTCGCCTTCGAGGCCCGCCGCGCCGGCCTGCTGCACTGAGAGCCCGCCGCACCGAGACCCTGCTGCTCCGAGACGAGGGACCAGGTCATGACCGACATCGCCATCCACGACACCGACACCGCCCACCAGCGGCTCCGCGCGGAGGTCCGCGAGCTGTGCGACCGCTTCGACAGCGAGTACTGGCGCGCCCGCGACCGTGAACGGGCCTACCCGGAGGAGTTCGTCCGTGCCCTCACCGAGGCCGGCTACCTGTCGGTCCTCATCCCGAAGGAGTACGGCGGGCTGGGGATGGGCGTCACCGAGGGCGGCATCATCCTGCAGGAGATCAACCGCTCCGGCGGGCACGCGGCCGCCTGTCACGCGCAGATGTACACCATGGCCGCGCTGCTGCGGCACGGCAGCGACCAGCAGCGGCGGCGCTACCTGCCCGAGATCGCCCGCGGCCGGCTGCGGCTGCAGGCCTTCTCCATCACCGAGCCCGAAGCCGGCTCCAACACCCCGGAGATCCGCACCACCGCCGTGCCCGACGGCGCCGGTTACGTGGTGCGAGGCCACAAGAACTGGACCAGCCGCATCCTGCAGTCCGACCTGCTGATGCTGCTGGCCCGCACCCAGCCGCTGCCCGAGGACCCGGCGGAACGTGCCGAGGGCATCAGCCTGTTCCTCGTCGACCTGCGTAATGTGCGGGAGGAACAGCCTGACACGCTGGTCGTCGAGCCGGTGCGCACCATGTTCAACTACGCCACCAACCAGGTCTGGTACAAGGACATGCGGATCCCCGCCGACAGCCTGATCGGCACGGAGGGCGAGGGCTTCCGCTACGTCATCGACGGCTGGAACGCCGAACGCATCCTGCTGGCCTCCGAGGCCATCGGCGACGGCTACTGGTTCCTGGACCGGGCGATCGACTACGCCAACCGGCGTTCCGTCTTCGGCCATCCCATCGGCGCCGACCAGGGCGTGCAGTTCCCGCTGGCCCGCGCCTACACCCAGGTCGCCGCCGCCGACCAGATGCGCACCCGTGCCGCGGCCCTGTTCGACAGCGGTCAGCACTGCGGCGCCGAGGCGAACACGGCCAAGTTCCTGGCCAGCGAGGCCAGCTGGCAGGCGGCCAACATCTGCCTGGACACCCACGGCGGCAACGGGTTCGTGGACACCTGGGACGTCGAGCGGAAGTTCCGCGAGACCCGCGTGTACGAGGTCGCCCCGGTCAACAACAACCTGATCCTGGCCTTCCTCGGGCAGCACGTGCTAGGGCTGCCCCGGTCGTACTGACCGATGGTGATCAGCCCGGCCATGACCTCCTTTGCCGATGAGCTGGCGAGCTGGGCCGCGGCTCTGAGCCCCACCGCCGCCGATCTAGCCCTGGCCGACCGCCATCTGCTGGACACCGTCGCGGTCGCGGTCGCGGCACGCGACGAGACCACGGCGCGCACGGCCGCCGTCCTGCCGGAAGCGGCCCGGTGGGCCGTGGCCGGGCTGGCCGCCGCGGGCGCCACCGCGGACGTCACCGCGCTCGACCAGTGGCTGGAACTGGTCGGAGGCGACCCGGAGGCCCTGGAGCCGAGGGGCCCCGCGATCCCCGGCGGCCTGGCCGTCAAGCTCTTTCCCTGTTGCTACGCCTCGCAGCGACCGATCAGCGCCCTGACCGGCCTCGCGCCCCGGCTGGACGCCGCCGACGTGCGCCGCATCGTGCTCACCACGCCCGCCAGTTCGGTGGTCCCGCTGATCCACCACCGGCCGGAGACCGGGCTGCAGGGCAAGTTCAGCCTCGAGTACGCGCCGCGGCCACGCTGCTGGACTCCTGTCCGGGCTTCGCGAGCTTCACCGACGCGGCCGTGCGACGTCCCGAAGCCCGTCGCCTGGTCGAACTGGTCGACGTGCGACTCGACGGGAACGGCGACGGGCTGCTCGCCGGATGGTTCGAGGCGGAGGTGCACGCGGGCGGCGAGCCGCTGCGCGCCCGGATGCGCTTCCCGCCCGGCTCGCCCCAGCGCCCGCCCACGCCGGACCAGCTGCGGCGCAAGGTCGAGGACTGCGTCGCCGGCACCACGATCGACCCCGGGAGCATCGGCTGGGCCTCCGCGGCTCAGGTCCTGCGCCGGATCGATCCTCACTGACCCCGAGGGGAAGTTCAGGACATGGCCAAGCAAAGCGTCGCCGAGCAGTTCGTCGACATTCTCGTACGGGCCGGCGTCAAACGACTGTACGGCGTGGTCGGCGACAGCCTCAATCCCGTCACCGACGCCGTACGCCGCAACAGCGCCATCGAGTGGGTGCAGGTGCGGCACGAGGAGGCCGGGGCGTTCGCGGCCGGGGCGGAAGCGCAGATCACCGGACGGATGTGCGCCTGCGCCGGCAGCTGCGGCCCCGGCCACGTGCATCTGATCAACGGACTGTACGACGCCCATCGGAGCATGGCGCCGGTGCTCGCGCTGGCCGCGCACATCCCCAGCGCCGAGGTCGGCACCTCCTACTTCCAGGAGACCCACCCGGACCGGTTGTTCGCCGAGTGCAGCCACTACTCGGAGCTCATCTCCCATCCTGAGCAGATGCCCCGGATCCTGCAGACCGCCATCCAGCACGCCGTCGGCCGCTCAGGCGTCGCGGTGGTGAGCATGTCGGGAGACATCGCCGGGCGGGACGCGCCGCAGCCGGCGGCCGAGCCGGCGATGCTCAGCCGCCCCCCGACCGTGTGCCCCGGACCGGAAGAGATCGCCGAGCTGGCCCGCATGGTCGACGCGGCCGAGGCGATCACGCTGTTCTGCGGCAGCGGGATCGCCGGCGCCCACGACGAGGTGATGGCCTTCGCCGAGCGGGTCAAGGCGCCGGTCGGGCACGCGCTGCGCGGCAAGGAATGGATCCAGTACGACAACCCGTTCGACGTCGGCATGTCCGGGCTGCTCGGCTACGGCGCCGCCTACGACGCGATGCACGAGGCCGACCTGCTCATCCTGCTCGGAACCGACTTCCCCTACACCGCGTTCCTGCCCGACCACGTACGCATCGTCCAGGTCGACATCCGCCCCGAACGTCTGGGCCGCCGCTCCAAACTGGATCTGGCCGTCTGGGGAGATGCCCGCGAGACCCTCCGCGCGTTGACGCCGCAGGTCAGGGAGAAGACCGACCGCCGCTTCCTGAACCGGATGCTCACCAAGCACGCCGACGCCCTGGAGGGCGTCGTCGCGGCCTACACCCGCGACGTCGAACGGCACCGGCCCATCCACCCGGAGTACGTCGCCTCGATCCTGGACGACGAGGCCGCCGACGACGCGATCTTCACCGTGGACACCGGCATGTGCACCGTCTGGGCGGCCCGCTACCTGTCCCCGAACGGCCGGCGCCGCCTGATCGGGTCCTTCAGCCACGGTTCCATGGCCAACGCCCTGCCCCAGGCCATCGGCGCACAACTGGCCGACCGCTCCCGGCAGGTGGTCTCCGTGTCAGGCGACGGCGGGTTCTCGATGCTGATGGGCGACTTCCTCACGCTGGTCCACTACGACCTGCCGGTCAAGGTCGTGCTCTTCGACAACGCCTCGCTCGGCATGGTCGATCTGGAGATGATGGTCGGCGGCTTCCCGCCGTACGGCACGTCCTATCCCCGCACCGACTACGCGGCCATCGCCCGCGCGGCCGGGGCCCACGGCGTCCGTGTCGAGGATCCCCATGATGTACGGGACGCGATCCGCCAGACGCTGGCCCACGACGGCCCGGCCCTCCTGGACGTCGTCACCGATCCCAACGCGCTCGCCATGCCTCCACGCGTCACCGGCCGCCAGCTGGCCGGATTCGCCACGACCACCAGCAAGATCGTGCTCACCGGCGGCGTGGGACGAATGATCCAGATCGCCCGGTCGAACCTGCGCAACATCCCGATCCGCTGACGCCCCGGCTCAGTCGTCGGTGTAGCCGTACGGCGGGGTGATGGGGTTGCCCTCGGCGAAATCCCGATCGCGCTCGGCCTCGGCGTGCTCTGCACCGTCTTCGAGCTCCTCTACGCCGGCCTGCTCTGGCGAGCCGGCCGGCGTCCGCTGGTTGCGCGGGCGTGACGGGCTCAGAGCGGGAGCGCGTAGAGCCGCCGTCCCGTCTGGAAGTACTCCTCCTCCATGAGGCGTCCCGAGAGGCGACCGGCCAGGACGAGCCAGTTCTCCAGCCACAGCCCGAGGCTGCCCGTGGCCTGGGCGGGCCCGGTGCCGGACACGTCAATCAGCCCGGGACCGTGCGGGAGGAGGCCATCGGTGTACTCGCGGAAAGGCCAGGGGCCGGCGATGTGGCGGGGGCTCAGCCGGTCGGCCGTGACGCCGTCGGAGTAGTACAGGTCATGGACGCCCAAGCCGAGTGCGTCCCACACCACCTGCACGTACCTGCGGCCGGCCAGCAGGTCGGTGCGCAGGCGCGGCCCGGCGATGGTGATGGCCTGCGTCCAGCCGGGCGCGTGCGCTCCCAGCCAGACGACCTCCCTGAAGGCGTACGGCTCGTACTCCCGCATCGCCTCGTCCAGCCCGCACGAGACGCCCTGCGCCGGGTCGGCGCGCAGCAGCCGGGCGATCTCCTCGTGGTCGTCGCCCTCGATCCAGGTGCCGGCGAACATCCGCCCGAAACCGCGGGCCGCGAGCAGCGCCCACTGCCCGTTCACGAGGCCACCCGGCACAGGGTGCGCCGCTCGGCGAGCCACGCCCGGTCGACGAACCGGCCGGTGACCCGTCCGACGGCGATCAGGTGCGGCTCGAGGTCGTCCTCGTCGCCCTGGTCGTCGTTGAGCTCCAGGTCGTCGAGCCCTTCCTGGCCGTAGAGCTCGGGCACGCCGTAGAACTCGCCGATCTCACGCGCGTAGCAGAAGTCGAAGACCCGCCGGCCGGGCAGCGGGAAGTCGGCGCCCTCCCAGGAGAGCGCCAGCGCGAACGTCCAGCCGGGGGCGTGCGGGCCCAGCCAGAGGATGGGGGTGGGCGAGCCGGCGCCGTACCAGCGCAGCGCGGTGGCCAGGTCGCAGTCGAGCGTCGCGGCAGGGTCGACGCGGAGCTCGGCGGCGATCGCGGCGCGGTCGTCGCCCTCGATCCACGCGGCGTTGAAATCGTCGCGCAGGCCGGCGGCGGTCAGCAGCTCCCACTGGCTTTCTTCGGGTAATGAAGACATTGATCGGATATATCAGGATTCAGTCGTCGGTGTAGCCGTACGGCGGGGTGATCGGGTTGCCCTCGGCGAAGCGGTCCGGGGTGAAGGCGGAGACGTCCACCGTCTGGGGTTCGCCCAGGGCCAGCTCGGCGAGCGCGCGGCCGACCGCGGGGCAGATCTTGAAGCCCATTCCGGAGAAGCCGGCCGCGACGATCAGGCCGTCGATGCCGGCGACCGGGCCCAGCAGCGGCCGCGCGTCGGGCGACATGTCGTAAATGCCGGTCACGCCGCGGGCGATGCCGGCCTCGGCGAGCGCGGGGACCCGGTGCGCGGCCCGCTCGACCATCGCCATCACGCTCGGTTCGCCGGGGTTCTGGGGGAAGTCGTCGGGGTCGATCCCGTCGCGCGGGCCGACGAACTCGCCGAGCAGCAGCCCGCCGCCCTCGGGGCGGAAGTAGGCGCCGGTGACCGAGTCGATGCACGCCGTACGGGCGATCGGGCCGTCCCGCATGACGACGACCTCGTGGTACTCGGCCTCGATCGGCAGGTCCACGCCCAGCGGGGCGAGCAGCGGCCGGGTCCACACCCCGGTCGCGAGGACGACGAGGTCGGCCGTCAGCTCACCGTCGTCGGTGCGCACGCCGCGCACCCGTCCCCCGTCGTGGAGCAGCCCGCGTACGGGCGTGTTGGGCCGGTAGGCGACGCCCATCTCCCGCGCCCGCGACAGGAGGTCGCCCGCCACGACGGCGCCGTCACCGTAGCCGGCGTACGGCTCGTACGCGGCCGCCACCACGTCATCGGCGTGCCACCGGGGCTCCAGTTCCCGCAGGTCGTCGGCCGTGATGACCTCGGCCTCCGCGCCGCACGCCCGCTGCATCTCGACGTTCTTGCGCAGCAGGTCGGCCTCGCCGGGGTTGACGATCCGCACGAACGCGCACTCGCGGAAGACCGGTGGCCGCCCGACCCGTTCCGGCCAGTCGCGGAAGTAGGCGAGGCTGTCGACCGCCAGGCGCACCTCCGGCTCGAACGTGTAGTGCATCCGGACGAGCGCGGACGAGCGGCTGCTCATCCCCTCGCCGGCGCGGCGGGCGTCCACGACGGTGACGGAACGCGCGCCCCGCTCGGCGAGATGGAACGCGGTGGACGCTCCCATGACGCCGGCGCCGACGACGATGACCTCGGGCACTGCTGACGACCTCCACTGATCGGAAAAGGGGTTACGCGAGGACCTTGGACAGGAACGCCCTGGTGCGCTCCTCCTTCGGGTCCACCAGGCACTCGGCGGGCGGCCCCGACTCGATGATCACGCCGCCGTCGAGCATGGCGACGGTGTCGGCGACCTCCTTGGCGAACCCGATCTCGTGGGTGGCCACGATCATGGTCATGCCGCGCCGGGCCAGGTCCTTCATGACGTCGAGCACCTCGCCCACCAGCTCGGGGTCGAGCGCCGAGGTCGGCTCGTCGAACAACATCAGGTGCGGCTTCATCGCCAGGGCGCGCGCGATGGCCACGCGCTGCTGCTGGCCGCCGGACAGCTGCCCCGGGTAGGCGTCGAGCTTGTCGCTCAGTCCGACCCGGGTCAGCAGCCGTTCCGCCTCCGCCTCGGCCTGCTCGCGGGGCAGGCCCAGCACGCGCCGCGGGCCGAGCATGACGTTCTCGATGGCGGTCATGTGCGGGAACAGGTTGAAGCGCTGGAACACCATGCCGATGCGCACGCGCTGCCGGCACAGCTCGCGCTCGGTCAGCTCGTGCAGCCGGCCGTCACGCTCGCGCAGCCCGACGCGTTCGCCGTCCACTTCCAGCACGCCGGAGTCGATGCGCTCCAGGGCGTTGACGCAGCGCAGCAGGGTCGACTTGCCGCTGCCGGACGGCCCGAGCAGGACGAGCGTCTGGCGCGGGTGGACGGCGATGTCGACGCCCTTGAGCACGTCGGTGGCGCCGAACCACTTCCACACCTGCTCGGCCCGCACCATTGGCTCGCCGTCGGGGCGGGCGGACTCCGGCAGGTCCTCGGCGGGGGCCGCGACCTGCTTGATCTTCGCTCGGTTGGCCGTCCGGCGGCGCATGCGCCGCTCCGCGGCGGCGGTGTGCCGGCTGCCGAATCCGCGGCCGAAATACCGTTCGACGTAGTGCTGGCCGACGGTCAGCAGCGAGGTCAGCAGCAGGTACCACAGCGACGCGACGACCAGCAGCGGCATGATCTTGAAGTTCTGCTGGTAGATCTGCTGGACGCTGGTCATCAGGTCCAGCCCCGAGATGACCGACACCAGCGAGGTCATCTTGAGCATGGAGATGACCTCGTTGCCGAGCATGGGGATCAGCACCCGCATGGCCTGCGGCAGGATGACGAACCTCATCCGCCTGCCCGAGGACATGCCGAGCGACTGGGCGGCCTCGCGCTGGCCCGAGTCGACCGAGATGATGGCCGCGCGGACGAGCTCGGCGCAGTAGGCCGCCTCGTTCGTCGCCAGCGCCAGCACGGCGGCGGTCGCCGCGCCGATGACCGAGCTCGTGGGCACGGACCCGAAGACGACGCCGGTCAGCGGGATCCCGAGGAAGAGGTTCGGGTAGAGCGCACCGAGGAACCCCCAGAAGATGATCTGGACCAGCACCGGCGTGCCGCGGAAGAACCAGATGTAGCCCCAGGCGACCGCCGACAGCACGGGGTTGGCCGACAGCCGCATCAGCGCGAGCAGCACGCCGCCGGCCAGGCCGGCGAGCATCGCGATGACGGTCAGCTCGATCGTGACGGCGAGCCCGTGCATGATCGAGGGCGCGAACAGGTACTGCCGGATCGTCGCGACGTCGAGGTTGGGGTTGTGCCACAACGACCAGCCGAGCGCGAACAGCAGGTATGCGACGAGCGCCGCCGCGATCCAGCGGCCGTACCGGCGGACCGGGACCACGGCGAGGCGGTCCGGCCGCGCGCGGGTGCGGGGGGAGGTGGTGTCGGGGGGTGCCACGGAGCTCACAACGCCTTTCTTCAGCCCTACTCGGTCCCCTGGTTGATCTCGGCCTTGGTCAGCGCGATGTCCTCGACGCCGTACTTGGCGAGGATCTTCAGGTACGTCCCGTCGTCCATGAGCGCCTGCAGGGCCTGCTGCAGCGCCGTCCGCAGCTCGCCGTCGGACTTGGCGACGCCGATGCCCTCGATGCCGCCGCCGAACTGCTCGGTGACCGACGGCGCGTTGACCAGCTCGAACGCGTTGCCGTCGTCGAAGGTCTTGACGGCGTACGCGGCGGCGGAGGTGGCCTGCACGCGCGCGACCGCCTTGCCGCTCTTGATGGCGAGGAACGCCTCGCTGTCACCGGGGAACCGCAGCACCGTGACGCCGGGCTTGCCCTCGGACGCGAAGCGCTCGCTCAGTTTGTCGAGCGAGGCCTCCTCTGAGGTGGAGCTCTGCACCGCGACGGTCTTGCCGGACAGGTCGGCGACGTCCTTCAGCCCGTGAGGGTTGCCCTTGGCCACCAGCATCGAGTAGCCGTCCTTGGCGTAGTCGACGAAGTCCAGCGTCTGCCGCCGCTTGGGGGTGTCGAAGAGGCCCGCCATGACGATGTCGGCCTTGCCGGCCTGGATCGCGGGGATCATGCCGTCGAAGGACATGTGGTCGAACGAGGCCCGTACGCCGAGCTTGGCGCCCAGCGCCTGGGACAGGTCGTAGTCGATGCCGGTGGGCTGCTGCCCGCCGGCGGTCGTGTACATCTCCCACGGCGGATACGGGATGTTGGTCGCCACCCGGATCACGCCGGAGGACTTGATCCGCTCGGGCAGCAGGTCGTGCAGGGCGCTGTCGGCCGCCACCGCGGGCACGGCCGCCGCGGCGCTGCTCGCCTGCCCGTCGCCGGCGGCGGTGGTCGTGACGGTGGCCGGCGGTTCGGAGGTCAGGGCGCACGCGCCGAGCGAGAGGATCGCGATCACGGTCGTCAGGAACGGTGCCGCCTTCATGAAAGTGCTCCTTGCTCACTAGGCACCGGGATCAGGCAGGACGCCAGGTCCCGTAGGAGGACGGAGGCGTCGTCGGCGGAGGCCACGTTCGCCAGGGAGTCCAGCAGCCGTGGGATCGACGAGGGCTCCAGGTGGCCGGAGGCCAGCCAGGTGAACTTGTCGTGCATCTCCTCGCGGGTCCACCCGGGCTCCGGGTAGAGGACATGGTCGACGCGGCCGGACGACAGGACGGTGCCGTCGGTGAGCGTGACGGTGACGGCGGCCGAGTCGCTGCCCTCCGGGTCGTTGACCTCGGACAGGTAGTAGCGGCGGGTCATCTCCTCCGACACCACGACCTCGATGCGCCCGCACATCGCGGCGATCTCGGCCGAGCCGAGACGGGAGCCGGCCACCTGCTCGGGGCCGACGCGGCCGTCGACGAGCATCGCGGCCACCGGCCAGGCCAGGTTGAACTGCGCCTCCTCGGTGGTGCGGGGAAGGCGGGTGCCCAGGCGGGCGGCGTCGGGGTAGGTCTCGATGACGACGCGCTCGATGTCGGCGGCGGGCAGCGGGTGGCGGGTGCGCAGTTTCTCGATCGCGAGCAGCGCCGGGTGGGTCCAGGCGCAGCTGGAGAACCGCTTCCAGGTAATGCCGTGCGGCAGGTAGTAGTCGTGTCCGAGGTCCTCGGCGAACGGGCGGAACTCCGCGGAGTCGAGGCCGGGCATGATCCCGGTGAACCCGCGCCGCGCCAGGTCGGCGGAGAGCAGGCCGGTCAGCGCGCCGAACCCGACGCCGTGCTTGACCATGCCGGGCGTGTCGATGGCGCGCATCATCGGCAGGTCGGGCGAGTCGTACTCCGCGATGCCGAGCGCGTGTCGGGTGGTCGCCTCGTCCAGCCCGTGGACGTGGCAGGCCATCGCGGCGCAGGCCACCGCACCCCACGACCCGCAGGCCCGGTAGGTGCGCTCCGCCGAGTGGACGGTGCTCTGCTCGTGGTTGACGCAGCGGCCGGCCCGGAAGGCGACCTCGTACCCGACCACGATCGCGGTGATCAGCTCGCGGCCGGTGAGCCGGCGTTCCTCGGCGAGGGCGAGCGCGGTGGGGATGACCTGGGCGCCGGGGTGGCCCCAGGTGTAGATGCCGCAGTCGTCGATGTCCACGGCGTTGGCGGCGACCGCGTTGGCGAAGGCGGCGCCGGGGGCGGCGAGCCGGTCGCCGGTGACGATCGACGTCGCCGGGCCGGACGGCCACCAGGCGTGCGCGAGGCCGGCGGCGGCGCGGGCGGATGCGGCCGTCCGGCCGGCGAGCATGGCGGCGAGCGTGTCGGTCAGGCACATGACGGCCCGCTCGATCACCTCGGCGGGCAGCCGGTCCCAGGTGAGGCGGGTGATGAACTCGGCCGCCGGGGAGCCGCCGCTCAGCCAGGCCGTGCCGGCGTCACCGTCCGTGCGCACGGGCGGCCTCTCGCTGCGGAGAACGGCGAAACAGGTTCGTCATTTATTTCACCGATGTTTCTAGAGGTATATCTTTGATGCGGAGAACAATCCCATTCGCCAAGATGTCCTGTCAAGGAATGATTTACCTTGCATTTATGGAGAGCCGGAGAAGTGAACATACCTGCAGAAGCAAGTACCGATCGTCCGGCTCAGGACGCCGCCCGGGAAGAGGCCGCGCTGGCCCTGTTCTGGGCCGTCGTCCACGCCCCTGACGGCGCCACGTCGTTCTGCCGCCGGTGCGCGACGCGGCGCAGGTTCCACCGGATCTCGCGACGGCGGGCGTACGCGTGCGACAGCTGCGGCGCGCACGTCTACCCGGCCTCGGCCACGCCGTTCGCGGGCTCCCCCGTGCCGCTCGCGGCCTGGCTGGACGCCGTCGTGACCGTGCTGGAGTCACCCGGCAAGGCGCGGGCGAACCAGGTGGCCAGGGCGCTCGGCGTCGACTACCGGCGCGCCTGGCGGATGACGCGGCGCATCGGCGAGATCCTCCGGGCCGGCGGCGAGGAGGCGGAGCTGCTGCGCCGGCTCGCCCGCCGCTGGACGGACCAGGGCCACAGCCGCACCGACCGCACCCCCGACCCGGGCAGCCCGGAGGACCGCATCCGCGTCGCGGCCTGCCGCATCATGGCCGAGCGCGGCATCGAGGCGACGCGCATCTCCGACATCGCCCGCGAGGCGGGCGTCTCGAACGCGAGCATCCACTATTACTTCAGGAGCAAGGACGAGGCGCTGCTGGCGGCGTTCCGCTGGGCGGGCGACCAGCTGCACGCGACCCTGCAGCGCCTGCGCGACGAGCACCTGGGCACCGTCGAGCGGGTCCGCCGCCTGCTGGAGCTGAGCATCCCGAGCGACCAGGGCACCTTCGAGGAGTACCTGCTGTGGCTGGAGGTCTGGGGACGGGTCAGACGCCATCCCGCCTTCCTCGACGAGTGCGTCCGCATGTCGAGACGCTGGGCGGACGCGGTGCTGGAGGTGTTCGGGGCGGGCGTCGAGGACGGGACGCTCACGCCGGTCGCCCCGCTGCACGAGGTGTGCGAGCGGTACGTCGCCATCTCCGAGAGCCTGGCCCTGCGCGCCACCCTCGGCTACAGCGACATGTCGGCGCCCACGGCCCGCCGCGTGCTCGCCCGGTTCACCGCCGAGCAGCTCGGCGTGCCGGTCCGCAGGCTTTTCCCCGACCGTACTTGGCTCAACGGTCATTCACCGGACGGCGAATGACACGGCGATTGACAGCGATTCCCGGACGTGGCGACAATCCCTGATCGCCGCCGGCCGGAAGGAAACACCATGCCCGTTCCCGCCGACACCGTCGTTCTCGACGCCTCCGTGCTCACCATGGACCCCGCGCGCCCGCACGCGGAGGCGCTGACCGTCAGCGACGGCGTGATCAGCCACGTCGGCGGCCGGGACGAGGCCGTGCGGCGCATCGGCCCGGACACCGAGGTCATCGAGGCGGGCGGGCGGATCGCCGCTCCCGGATTCGTCGACATTCACACGCACACCGATCTCGACCTTTTCCGGAATCCCGAGCACCTGCTTTTCAAGAACTATTTGACGCAGGGGATCACGACCGTTCTCGCGGGCAATTGCGGAATGGCGCAAATGGCGCCGGGAGACCTCCTTTCCCAGCTGGACACGCGCCCTCCGGCGGTCAATTTCGGCACCCTCGTGGGCCACGGATTCGTCCGCACCTCCTGCGGGGTCCCGGCCGATCAGGAGGTGCTCACCGGCGAGCAGATCGCGGCCATGAAAGGCGTCATCGGCAAGGCGATGGCCGACGGCGCGTTCGGCATGTCGACCGGGCTCGAATACATTCCGGGGCTGTCCTCCCGTACCGAGGAGCTGATCGCGTGCGCCTCGGTGGTGGCGGAGCACGGCGGCTTCTACGCCAGCCACATGCGCAGCGAGGGCGACCACCTGCTCGCCGCGGTCGAGGAGGCGATCAGGATCGGCCGCGACTCGGGCGCGCGGGTCCAGCTCTCCCACCTCAAGTCGGACGGCGCCTGCAACTGGTGGAAGACCGAGGCGGTGATCGGCGCGATCGAGGCGGCGCGGGCCGACGGCATCGACGTGGCCGGCGACCAGTACCCGTACCCCTACTTCGGGTGGAACCCGTCCATCTTCATCCCCGGCGAGCACCTCGCGGCGGGCAAGGAGACCCTGATCGGCGCCCACCTGCGCGACCCCGATCGCCGCGCGCGGATGAAGGCCGGGATCGTCGACCGGATCACCCGCTACCACGGCGGCGACGGCGGCCTGGTCGTGGTGTTCGACTGGACCGACGGCCAGGGACGCACCTGGCGGGGGACGTCGCTGGCGGAGATCCTCACCGCGCGCGGCGTCGCCCCCACGCCCGAGGCGGTGGCCGAGCTGATCCTGGAGATGCTGCCCGACGAGAGCGACGACGCCGTCATGGGCACGGACGTGAGCAGCAGCGACGACGCCGTCCGCCGCTACCTGTCCCTGCCGTACGTCGCGGTCTGCACCGACGGGTTCAACCAGCCGTGGCTGGCCCCGTGCCACCCGCGCAGCTACGGCGCCTTCCCGAAGGTCCTCGGCGAGTACGTACGGGACAAGAGCGCCCTGCCCCTGGAGGTCGCGCTGCGCAAGATGACCGCTCTGCCCGCCGCCCTGATCGGCCTGCCCGACCGCGGGATCCTGCGGCCGGGCATGCGCGCCGACGTCGTCGTGTTCGACGAGGCGACCGTCGGCGAGCGCGCCACCTTCGACGCGCCCGCCGCTCCCGCCGGGATCGACGTCGTGCTCGTCAACGGGGTGGTCGCCGTCGACCGCCGCGCGGGCGACGGCGACGGGTTCCGGCTCACCACCGGGACGGGCGGCCCCGGCATGGTGCTGCGGCGGCCCTGACGGCCGGCTACTCCACCTCGGTCGCCGCCTCGGTGAACTGGGCGGAGTAGAGCCGGGCGTAGGCGCCGCCGGCGGCCAGCAGCGACTCGTGCGTGCCCTGCTCGACGATGCGGCCGTTCTCCATGACGAGGATCAGGCTGGCGTCGCGGATCGTGGACAGCCGGTGGGCGATCACGAAGCTCGTCCGCCCCTCGCGCAGCGAGCTCATCGCCCGCTGGATGAGCACCTCCGTCCGGGTGTCGACCGAGCTGGTCGCCTCGTCCAGGATCAGGATCGCCGGCTCGGACAGGAACGCGCGGGCGATCGTGATCAGCTGCTTCTCGCCCGCGCTGACCGTCGCCCCCTCCTCGTCGATCACGGTGTCGTAGCCGTCGGGCAGCGTGTGGGCGACGCGGTCCACGTGGGCCGCCGCCGCGGCGGCCTCGATCCGCTCACGGGTGGCGCCCTCGGCGCCGTAGCCGATGTTCTCCGCGATCGTGCCGCCGAACAGCCAGGTGTCCTGCAGCACCATGCCGATGTTGGCGCGCAGCTCCTCCCGCGACATCTCGGCGATGTCGACGCCGTCGAGCGTGATGCGCCCGCCGGTCACCTCGTAGAAGCGCATGATCAGGTTGACCAGCGTCGTCTTGCCTGCCCCGGTGGGGCCGACGATGGCGACGGTCTGGCCGGGCTCCACGGTGAGCGACAGGTTCTCGATCAGCGGCCGGTCCTCCGTGTAGCGGAAGGAGACGTTCTCGAACGCCACCCGGCCCCTGACCCGCTCGGGCCGCGCCGGCTCGGCCGGCTCGGGCGACTGCTCGGTGGCCTCCAGCAGCTCGAAGACCCGCTCGGCCGAGGCGACGCCCGACTGCACGAGGCTCGCCATGCCGGCCACCTGGGTCAGCGGCTGGCTGAACTGGCGGGAGTACTGGATGAACGCCTGCACGTCGCCCAGCGAGATCGAGCCCGAGGCGACCTTGAGCCCGCCCACCACGGCGACGAGCACGTAGTTGAGGTTGCTGATGAACATCATCGCCGGCTGGATGGTGCCGGAGATGAACATGGCGCGGAAGCTCGAGTCGAACAGCGCGTCGTTGTGCTCGGTGAAGGTCTCCGCGGACTCCTGCTGCCGGCCGAAGACCTTGACCAGCGTGTGGCCGCCGTACATCTCCTCGATGTGGCCGTTGAGCTTGCCCGTCGACGCCCACTGCTTGATGAACTGCGGCTGCGACCGCTTGCCGATCGCGGCGGTCACGACGATCGACACCGGCACGGTGACCAGCGCGATGAGCGCCAGCACCGGCGAGATCCAGAACATCATCACCAGCACCGCCACGACCGTCAGCACCGAGGTGATGAGCTGGCTCAGCGTCTGCTGCAGCGTCTGGGCGATGTTGTCGGTGTCGTTGGTGGCGCGGCTGAGCAGCTCGCCGCGCGGCTGGCCGTCGAAGTAGCTCAGCGGCAGCCGCGCCAGCTTGGCCTCGATCCGCTCGCGCAGCCGGGACGCCGCCCGCTGCACGACGACCGTGGTCAGCCGGAACTGCGCGATCCCGAGCGCCGCCGCCACCAGGTAGACGGCCAGCACCCAGGCCAGCACGTACGCCAGCTCGGTGAAGTCGATGCCCTGACCGGGCACCACGTCCATCGAGGCGACCATGTCGGCGAACGTGGCGTCGCCCCCGGCGCGCAGCCCCGCCACGGCCTGCTCCTTGGTGACCCCGGCGGGCAGCTGGGCGCCGATGATGCCGGAGAAGATCACGTCGGTGGCGTGGCCGAGGATCTTGGGGCCGGTCACGGTCAGCGCGACGCTGGCCGTGCCGAGCACCAGCACGACGATCAGCATCGCCCGCTCGGGGCTCAGCAGGTGGAGCAGCTTGCGCAGCGTGCCGCCGAAGTCGTGCGGCTTCTCCACGGGCGCGCCCATCATCCGGCCCGGGCCGGGCCCGGCCGGGGGACGGCGCTCGGTAGCCTGGGCGCTCATGCCGCGGCCTCCTGTTCGGTGAGCTGGGACAGCACGATCTCCCGATAGGTCGGGCACGTGCTCATGAGCTCGGCGTGGGTGCCGCTGCCGACCACCCGGCCCTCGTCGAGCACGAGGATGCGGTCGGCGTCTCGGATCGTGTTGACCCGCTGGGCCACGATGACGATCGTGGCGTCGGCGATCTCCTCGGCCAGCGCGGCGCGCAGCCGGGCGTCGGTGGCGTAGTCGAGGGCGGAGAAGGAGTCGTCGAACAGGTAGATCTCGGGCCGGTGCACCAGCGCCCTGGCGATGGCCAGGCGCTGCCGCTGGCCGCCGGAGACGTTCGTGCCGCCCTGGGAGATCGGCTCCTCCAGGCCGCCGGGCATCGCCTCGACGAATTCGCGCGCCTGGGCGATCTCCAGTGCCCGCCAGAGCTCCTCGTCGGTCGCGTCCGGCCGGCCGTAGCGCAGGTTGGAGGCGACGGTGCCGGAGAAGAGGTAGGGCTGCTGCGGCACCAGGCCGACCGCGCGGGAGAGCACCCCGGGATCGAGCTCGCGCACATCGACGCCGTCGACCAGCACCTCGCCCGCGGTCGCGTCGAACAGCCGCGGGATGAGGTTGAGCAGCGTCGTCTTGCCGCTGCCGGTGCTGCCGATGATCGCGGTCGTCCGGCCGGGCCGCGCCGTGAAGGTCACGTCGCTCAGCACCGGCTCCTCCGCGCCCGGATAGCGGAAGCCCACCGAACGCAGCTCCAGCTCGCCGATGCGGCGTTGCGGGGTGACGGGCTTCGCAGGCAGGATCACGGTCGGATCGGTGTCGAGCACCTCACGGATGCGCTCGGCGCAGACCTCGGCGCGCGGGATCATCATGAACATGAACATCGCCATCATCACCGACATGAGGATCTGCATCAGGTAGGAGATGACGGCGGTCAGCGCGCCCACCTCCATCGTCCCGTCGGCGATGCGGTGGCCGCCGAACCACACGACGGCGACACTGGAGACGTTCACCACGAGCATGACCGTGGGGAACATCAGCGCCATCAGCCGCCCGACCTTCAGCGACACGTCGGTCAGCTGCTCGTTGGCCACGGCGAACCGCTCGCGCTCGTGCCGGTCGCGGACGAACGCCCGGATGACCCGGATGCCGGTGATCTGCTCGCGCAGCACCTGGTTGATCCGGTCGATGCGCTCCTGCATCGTGCGGAAGTGCGGGCGCATCCGCATCACGATCGCGCCCACGATGACGATCATCACGGGCAGCACGACGAGCAGCAGCGACGACAGCGCCGCGTCCTGGCGCAGCGCGAGCACGATGCCGCCGACGCACATGATCGGCGCGGCCACCATCAGCGTGAACGTCATCAGCACGAGCAGCTGGATCTGCTGCACGTCGTTGGTGGTCCTGGTGATCAGCGACGGCGCCCCGAACTTGTTGACCTCCTGGGCGGAGAAGTCCTGCACCCGGTGGAAGATCGCGGCCCGCAGGTCTCTGCCCAGCGCCATCGAGGTGCGGGCGCCGTAGTAGACGGCCACGACCGAGCAGATGATCTGGACGAGCGTCACGCCCAGCATCACCAGCCCGACGCGGACGATGTAACCGGTGTCGCCGGTGACGACGCCGTGGTCGATGATGTCGGCGTTGAGCGTGGGGAGATAGAGCGTGGCCAGCGTCTGCACGAACTGGAAGAGGACGACGAGCGTGATCTCTTTCCCGTACGGTCTCAGCTGGCCCCGCAGGAGGCGGAGCAGCATCAAGGGGAGCTTTCTGTGATGGGGGCGGGGGCGGGCCGCACGAGCAGCCCGTCGAGCAGGACGGAGACGATCTCCTCGTCGTCCATGTCGCCGAAGTCGGCGCCTTCGCCGAAGCCGCGGTGCACGCTCACCGCGACCAGCATGAGCAGCAGTTGCGCCGCGGCCTCGGGAGAGCGGCGCATGCGGTCGCGGTCGGGGGCGACCACGGCGGCGACGGCGCCGGCGATGCGGCGGCGGGAGTCCATCAACCACTCGAGGAAGCCGGGGTCGGTGGCGACCGCGTCCTTGGGCAGGCCGATGAGGGTGGCGTTGTCGGTCATCCGGGCCCGCAGCACGGCGGCGGCCTGGCGCAGCCGTGCGCGCACGTCGAGCTCGGCGGGGATGGCGGCCAGGGCCTCCTCGGCGGGCCCCGGGTCGAAGGCGTGCATCAGCGTGGCACGCAGCAGCGAGGCCTTGTCGGGGAAGACGCCGAAGATGGTGCCCTCGGCGACGCCGGCGGCCTCGGCGATCTGGCGGGTGCTCACGGCGGTGCCGTGCTCGCGCAGGAGGGGAAGTGTGGCGCTGATGAGCGCGGCCCGCCGGTCTTCCGGCGCCATCGCCGGCACTCTACGCCTTTTACCCATGCCGGGCACCCTACTGAGCGAGCACTCACTCGTTCAAACGGTTTTCCGCCTCCCCAGGGAGACGTGAAGGATAGGCGCCTGTCACCTCCCATGGACAGCCGATTTCTCACTGATTACTTTGAGTAGTAATCCAACAGCAGAGCGTGATCAATCTTGGGGGCTCACCATGCGCCGCATCTCTCGCCCGCTGATCGTCGCCACCGTGGCAGGCGGTCTCCTCGCCCTGTCCGCGCCGGCCGCGTCCGCCAACCCCGACGACCACCCCTACCGCGGAGGCCTCCGCTCAGGACTCGAGGCCGGCTTCGGCGCCGCCGCGGGCCCCGGCTTCGGCGCCGGCCTGGGCGGCGGCCTCACCGGCGGCCTCGGCCTCCGCTAGGAACCACGCCACGACCCCGGGGGCCTCCCCCGGGGTCGTGGCGTTCTCTTCGGGGCAGCGGCTCAGCCGCGCAGGTCCATCTTCATCGTGGAGCCCCATGGGGCGCGCCGCGCCTCCTGGAAGCCCATGGCCAGGTAGAAGGCGAAGGCCCGGGGATTGCCGCTGCCGACGCCGAGGTGCAGGCCGGGCACGCCCCGGGCGCGCAGGGCGTCGATCAGGGTCGTCATGAGGCGGCGTCCCAGCCCCGCGCCCTGGCCTCGGGGCAGGAGATCGATGTGCAGGTGAGCGGGATGGGCGTGGAGCACGTCCGCCGGGGTGGGCGGCGGATCGTGCAGGTGGGCGACGCGCCGCCAGTCCTGCGTGCCGTCGCCCGGGTCGGCGGCGAGCCGCCGGGGATACCGGGCCCGCAACCCCGGCCACCACGCCTCCTCCAGCCACTGCTCGAAGGCCGCCGTGTCGGCGGTGGCGACGACGTATCCCAGCAGCCCCTGGTCGTCGTACGCGACCCAGGTGAGCCCGGGATCGGCGAGCGGGTACGGCCCGGCGTAGACGTGCCCGAGCAGCTCGGGGTCCCGGTACAACGGGGTGGCGTCCCGACCGGAGTCGCCCGTCTCCAGGCACACGCGGTACATCCCGGCCAGGTCGAACGGCTCGAAGGGACGTATCACCGCATCACCGAGACCGCCAGCAGGAACCAGGCGCTGTGCGGAATCCACTGCTCGGCCCACCTCCACGACTCGCCGCCGGCACGATGCTCCGGCGGCATGAACGCGATGTCGTGCTCGTCGTCGACACCGCTGGTGATCCCGTTCAGGATGCCACCGGGAACGTTCTGGAAGGCCGTGGAGTACTCCACGTTGTTCCGGCCCCGCCCCTGGAGCATGGACGCGTCGAACGGGTTGAGCCCGGTGATCCACTGCACCTGGTCCTCGGCCAGCACGTGCAGCCGGTCGCGCAGGCCGGGCGGGCAGCCGGGCAGCCCGGCGGCGAGCAGCGCGGCGTACGCGGTCGAGCTGATGCCCGCGTTCTCCCCCTGCCACCAGTAGCCGGTCTCGTTGTCGTGCGGGTAGAAGAAGCTCGTCCTGGGCGGTGCGCCGAGCGGCTGGGTGTACTGGCGGGGGTAGCCGAAAGGGTTGTGCACCTCGTCGGTCATGGTGACCGCGTCCCGGAGCAGGGTGAGGGCCAGGTCGCGGGCCCGTCCCGCCTCCTGGGACGCCGGGAGCACCTCGGCGAAGCGCATGAGCGCCACCGCCGGCAGCCCGGGCTCGGCCGCGTGGAAGAACGGCCGGTCCTCCACGTCGCCCCGCAGGTGGCCGAACCCCCGCCCGGAGTCGGTGTACCGGGCGGCCAGTGAGGCGGCCCGGCGCTCGGCCGCCGCCGCGAACCCGGGCAGGTGCTCCGCGCCGAAGCCGTGCCGGGCGGCGTGGGCGAGTTCGGTGGCGGCCATCAGGGCGCAGTAGTCGTCGATGACGGACTCGTGCCCGTCGTAGAGGTAGTCGGCGTTGTGCCGTTCCAGATGTGTGAAACCCCGGTGGGCCGCGGCGAAGTAGTCCTCCGGCGCGAAGTCGCCGTGGTCGTCCTGGACGGCGGCCCTGGCCAGGGCGGCGATGGCCATGCCGCCGCCCTGGCGGTAGGCGGCCTGCCAGCGGGTGGTGCGCACGCTGTCCTGCAGCGGCGCGTTGATCACCCGTTCGTCGAGCTTCTTGGTGAGGGCGTCGAAGACGGCCGTGTAGAAGTACCCCTCCTCCGACTGGAAGCGCACCAGGAAGTCCGCGCCGTAGAGCCCTTCGTCGCGCATCCTGGCGCCGAGCGCGCGGGACAGCTCCGGGTGCGTCCCGCGCAGGTGGTCGCGGGCGGCCAGGAAGGCCCACGCGCACAGCGGGGTCTGCTGGGGGTTCATCATCCGGGTGTAGTTGAGGTGGCTGAGGAACTTGCTGTGGTCGCCGGAGGCGTCGAGCCAGCCGCCGCGGGCGTCGACCGTGCGCCCGGAGTCGTCGAGGTAGAAGCGGGCGTGCCGGTCCTTGCGGTCGATCTCGCCGCTGGAGCGCACGGCCTTGAAGTAGTACAGGACGTCGGAGAGCGTCTGGTGGTGGACGCGGCGCTCGGCCACCTCGAACGGCGCCGAGCGGACGCCGTCGACCTCCACGTGGTAGGTGCCCGCGGCCCGCACGTGGCCGAAGTCCAGCCGGGCGAAGCGGCCGAGCGACCACCCGTCGACCCGGTGGAGCGGGCCGGGGCTCAGCTCGGTCCGGGCGCCGTCGGCGGCGACCAGGCACGCCGACCGGACCTCCGCGGGTCCGCGGGCGAGCACCACGGCCTTCTTCGACCCGGCCGAGTTGTAGCCGAGGTGGCTCGTCAGGACGCTGATCACCGGGCCGCCTTCTCGGCCGCGATGCGCTCGGCGTAGTAGCGGGCCGAGCGCTTCGGGATGCGCTCCTGCGTCTCGTAGTCCACCCGGACGATGCCGAACCTGCGGTCGTAGCCGTAGGCCCACTCGAAGTTGTCCAGCAGCGACCAGGCGAAATAGCCCCGCAGGTCGACGCCCCGCGCCCGGGCCGCGAGCGCGGCGTCGATGTGGGTGCGCAGGTAGCGCTCACGATCGGCGTCGTCCACGTAGCCGTGCTCGTCGGCCACGTCGGGGTAGGCGGCGCCGTTCTCCGTGATGTACCAGACGGTCCCCGGATAGTCGCGCTCCAGGCGCAGCAGCAGGTCGGTGAGCGTCTCGGGGGTGACCTCCCAGTCCATCGCAGTGCGCTCGACGTCGCGCGCGACCGTGGTGGACGCCGGCCAGCCGTTGTCGCCGGTCGGCGCGGCGCGTACGACCCGGGAGGTGTAGTAGTTGACCCCGAGCACGTCGACCGGCTGACCGATCAGCTCCAGGTCGCCCTCCCGCACGGGGAGCGGGCACCCCAGCTCGGCCAGCTTGCCCGCGATGTCGTCGGGGTAGCGTCCGCGCAGCAGCGGGTCGAGGTAGAGCCGGTTGCTCATGCCGTCGTCCCAGCGGGCCGCGGCCAGGTCTGCGGGCGAGTCACTGGCGGGGATCTTGTGCGACAGGTTGAGCGTGATGCCGACCTCCAGCGCGTCGGCGCGGCCGGCGGCGGCCGCCCGGTCGCGGATGACCTTCGTGGCCAGGCCGTGCCCGAGCAGCAGGTGGTGGACGGCGGCCATGCCGGCGCGGGCGTCCTTGCGGCCGGGCGCGTGCTGGCCGTGGACGTAGCCGAGCATGGCCGAGCACCACGGCTCGTTCATGGTGGTCCACTGGTCGACCCGGTCGCCGAGCGCGTCGTAGGCGATCGCGGCGTAGTCGGCGAATCGGTGGGCGGTGTCACGGGCCGGCCAGCCGCCGGCGTCCTCCAGCTCCTGGGGCAGGTCCCAGTGGTACAGGGTGATCCACGGCAGGATGCCGGCCGCGAGCAGCTCGTCCACCAGGCGGTCGTAGAAGGCGATCCCCGCCGGGTTGCCCGGGCCCTTTCCGCCGGGCTGGATGCGCGGCCAGGCCAGCGAGAACCGGTAGACGTCCACCCCCAGCTCCTTCATGAGCGCGACGTCCTGCGGCATGCGGTGGTAGTGGTCGCAGGCGACCGCGCCGGTGTCGCCCCCGGACACGGCGCCCGGGGTGGCGCAGAAGGTGTCCCAGATGGACGGGGTGCGCCCGTCCTCGTCCACGGCCCCCTCGATCTGGTACGACGAGGTGGCCACGCCCCAGAGGAACTTCTGTGTCATCGGTTGTGCACTCCTGGATCGGTGATGGGTCAGGGCTCGCGAGAGATCGACTCGACCCACTTCTTGGTCTCCTCGATCCGCCCGGGGCCGGAGCGCCGCCAGACACCGGTGCCACCGGTCTGCCAGGGCCGGGGCCCGCCGAGCGGACGATATTCCACGCCGAGGGCGTCCAGCCGGGCCAGATGCGTCCGCAGGCGGCCCTCGAACTCGTCGAGGTGGTCGATGCCACCGCGCCACAGCACCTCGGCGAGGGCGCACGCGCGGGGGAAGGCCAGGTAGTCGAGGTGCCGCTGGTGGGGCACCCACTCGCTCCACACCTGCCACTGGCCGCCGAGCACCCGCGAGCGCCGCTCGTCCGGCCATCCGGGCGGAGCCGGGGCGAAGGCGGCCACGTCGGCCAGGGTGATCGGGCCGCCTTCGGAACGCCGCTCCTCCGGCAGGTCCGACTGGTCGAAGTTGAAGTAAGTGGGGAACAGCGGGGCGCGGACCACGTCGTGGGTCCGCGCGGCGCGCTCGGCCACCTCGTGGCCGCGCCAGGCCATGACGATCGTGTCGGGCAGCACGCCGCCGGTGACGAAGGCCTCGTCCCACACCACCATGCGCACCCCGCGACCGGCCAGGAAACGGCCGAGCTCGCGCAGGAAGTGGCCGTGCATCTGGCGCGGCTCGGTGTAGCCGTGCGCCGCCATCTCCGCCGCGATCGCCGGGTCCTCCGCCCACCAGCTCATGTCGCACTCGTCCCCGCCGAGATGGACGTACGGCGCGCCCGTCGCGTCGAGGATCTCGCCGAGCACGTCCCGCAGGAAGGACACGACCGGCTCCGTCGGGCTGATCGACGAGCCGCCCGCCCAGACGGTGTCCAGGACGGCCTGCTCCTCTCCCGGGCGGCCGAGCTCGGGGTAGGCCGCGCGCAACGCGGACGTGTGCCCGGGCAGGTCGATCTCCGGCACCAGGACGATGCCGTGGGAACGCGCGTAGGCCGAGATCTCGGCGAGGTCCTCGAGGGTGTAGTAACCGCCGTGCGGGGTTCCGTCCGGCACGCCGTCGGGGCCGAGCCGGGTGGAGGGCCGCCAGGCGCCGACCTCGTGCAGGCGCGGGTGGATGCGGCTCTCGACCCGCCAGCCCTGGTCGTCCGACAGGTGCAGGTGCAGCCGGTTGTAGCGGTGGGCGGCCAGCAGGTCGACGTAGCGCAGCACGGTGCTCTTCGGGAAGAAGTGCCGGGCCACGTCGAGCATCGCGCCGCGCCAGCCGTACGCGGGGGCGTCGGCGACCCTGCCGCACGGCACGGTCCAGCCGCCGGGCGGCGCGCCCGCGCTGCGCCAGATCTGCACCGGAAGGAGCTGGCGCAGCGTGGCCAGGGCGCCGGACACGCCTTCGACATCGCTCGCCTCGACGGTGACCCCTCGCTCCGCGATCCGCAGGGCGTAGCCGCCGGTCGGCATCCCCTCACCGACGCGTACGGAGAACCGTGTGGTCTCAGTGGTATTACCTGGCTCGCCGCCGGCCGTGGACGGGCCCGGTCGAAGACCAGCCAGGAACCGGCGGGCGAGCGACGCCACCTCCTGCGAACCCTCCACCGTGAGCGGCATTTCCGCAGTTAAACGGCATATTCCGGGGTGTGGCTCGACCGTCACCGGGCGCGGAAGCAAGGAGGACCACCCATTCACCGCACGTTCACCCCATCAAACGAAATAACTGCTTATACCGGGCGAAGGTACTGGTTGTCTTACTTTGGTGCAAGTGGTATCTTCCCGGTACTTCACTGGTATTTCGCCCTGGTCGGGGACGTTTTCCGCGGTAGCCCGGCCCATGAAGAGGTGATCATGGCGGTCAACCAGACCCTGCCTCGAGTGAACCCACCACCCGAGAACAAGCTCTCCGCCCAGCGGAAAATGCCCTTCCTGAGCCGCCTCTGGCGCGACTCGCCGCTGCTCGTCATGGTCGCGCCCGCCGTGATCATCCTGCTGCTCTTCACCTACATCCCGTTGCTGGGCAGCGTCATCGCGTTCATGGACTACGTCCCCTTCCTCGGATTCACGGGGTCGGAGTGGGTGGGCTGGGCCAACTTCAGCTCGCTCTTCTCCGACACGGCGTTCTGGAACGCGCTGTGGAACACCGCGCAGATCACCTTCCTGCAGATCGTGCTCTTCTTCCCGGTGCCGATCGTGCTGGCGGTCCTGCTGAACACGGTCGCGATGCCGCTGGCCAAGAGGTTCGTCCAGTCGGTGATCTACCTGCCGCACTTCCTGTCGTGGGTGATCATCGTCGCGCTGTTCCAGCAGATCCTCGGCGGGAACGGCGTGCTGAACCGCTTCCTCATCACGCACGGGCTGACGCCGCTCGAGATCATGTCCAACCCGGACACCTTCAAGCTGCTGCTCACCACGCAGGCCATCTGGAAGGACGCGGGCTGGGGGACGATCATCTTCCTGGCCGCCATCGCGGCCATCAACCCCGGCCTGTACGAGGCCGCCACCATCGACGGCGCGGGCGCCTGGCAGCGGTTCTGGCACGTCACACTGCCCGGGATGCGGCCGATCATCGTGCTGATGCTGATCCTGCGGCTCGGCGACGCCCTGACCGTCGGCTTCGAGCAGATCCTGCTCCAGCGGGACGCGGTCGGCCCCGGAGCGGCCGAGGTGCTGGACACCTTCACCTACTTCAACGGGGTGGTCGACGGGAGCTGGGGCACCGCGACGGCGGCCGGCCTGCTCAAGGGCGTCGTCAGCCTCCTGCTCGTGCTCGCCGCCAACAAGCTCGCCCACCGGCTCGGAGAGGAGGGTGTCTACCGGCGATGAACTCCCGTCCCGTATGGCTGGGCAAGCCCAAGCCGATCGCCGTCGCCCTGAAGGCCCTCGCGCTCGTGCTCATCTGCGCGGTGGTCATCTTCCCCTTCCTCGTCGTGATCTCCACCAGCCTGGCCACCAAGCAGCAGATCGACGCCAACGGCGGCTACGTCATCTGGCCCACGGAGATCTCGTTCGAGGCCTACAAACAGATCTTCAACGGCACGCAGGTCTCGCGTTCGATCGTGATCAGCGTGGGCGTGACGGCGGTCGGCACCGCCTTCAGTCTCGCCTGCACCGTGCTGGCGGCCTACGGCCTGAGCCGCAGGCAGTCGCTCTTCCAGCGCGGCCTGCTGTCGTTCGTGCTCTTCACGCTGCTGTTCGCGCCGGGCATGATCCCGGTCTATCTGATGGTCAAGCAGCTGGGCATGCTCAACACGTACTGGTCGCTGATCATCCCCACCGCGGTGAGCGCGTTCAACATCGTCATCGTCCGCGGTTTCATCCAGGCGATACCGCACGAGCTGTTCGACGCGGCGCGCATGGACGGGGCGGGCGAATGGCGCATTCTCCGGTCCGTCGTGCTGCCCAATTCCAAAGCGGTCGTCGCGGTCGTGGGCCTTTTCATCGCGGTCGGCTACTGGAACAACTATTTCGGCCCGCTGCTGTATTTGAACGACACGGAGATGTGGCCGCTCCAGCTCGTCATGCGCACGTTCGTGCTGGAGAACAACGTCACCAGCAATGCGCAGGCCATTCCCGGATACGTGGCGCCCCCCGCGCAGTCCGTGCAGATGGCGCTCGTGGCGATCGCCACGCTGCCCATCCTGTGCGTCTATCCCTTCCTGACCAAGCACATGTCCAAGGGAATGCTCACCGGGGCCATCAAGGGTTAACGGATCACCGTAAAGGAAGAACATCATGGCTAGCAGAATCCCCGGCGAGGGGCTCACCCGCAGATCGCTGCTGCGGAACACGGGTCTGGCCGCGGCGCTCGTGCCCGTCAGCGGAGTGCTCGCCGCGTGCGGCTCCGGCTCTTCCGGCGGGAGCACGGGCGGCGGCCCGGCCGGCGGCGGCCAGACGGCGCCGATGCCCGCGTACGTGCCGCCGAACAAGCCCAAGCCGCTGTACGAGGGCAACGCCCAGGGCGTCATGGACGTCTACGAGTCCTTCCCCATGGACGGCCCGAAGACGGTGACCGGGCCGATCGGCGACGGCGGCGACTTCAACGTCATGATCATGACGTACGGCCAGCCGGCCCCGCCGCTGAACGAGAACGTCTACTGGCAGCTGCTGAACAAGGAGCTCAACCTCAACGTCAAGCCGCTGCAGGTGCCCTTCGCCGACTTCCAGACGAAGTTCCCCGCGCTGGTCGCCGGCGACGACCTGCCGGAGTTCGTCTCCGTGCCGATCTTCCAGAACATCTCCCGCCTGCCGCAGCTCGCCGAGGCGCAGTTCACCGACCTGAGCGAGTTCCTGTCCGGCGACGCCGTGAAGAAGTACCCGAACCTGGCGGGCATCCAGGAGGCGGGCTGGCTCAACGGCTACCTCAACGGCCGGATCTACGGCGTCCCGCGCTCCGACCCCATCTTCACCACGCAGATCTACACCAAGACGGACGTGATCGAGGCGGTCGGCGCCAACCCGAAGCCGAAGAACCTCCAGGAGTTCCGTGACCTGGCCAAGGCGGTCACCGACCCCAAGGCAGGGGTGTACGCCTTCGGCGGCAACATCGCCGACTTCCTGATGATGATGTTCGGCGTCCCCAACAAGTGGACGCGCAAGAGCGACGGCACGTTCGTCTCCGCGTACGAGCACGAGGCGTTCGTCCCGGCCATCGCCGAGCTGGCCGCGCTGTACAAGAGCGGCGTCTTCCACCCGGACACGGCCACCCTGATCGGCAACAAGACGCAGCGGGACGCGCTCTTCCGGTCGGGCAAGCTCGCCATGGTGCACGACGGCAACCGGGCGTTCGGCATCGTCGCCGACGACAGGAACCTCGTCTTCGACATCATGCTGCCGTTCGGCAAGGACGGCGGTGACGCCGTGCACTGGACCGGCAACGGCGCCTACGCGATCACGATGATCAAGAAGACGACCGACAAGAAGAGGATCGACATGTTCCTCAAGGTCCTCGACTACATCGCGGCCCCGTTCGGCTCCAGGGAGTCGTTCGTGATCAACTACGGCGTCGAAGGCGAGGACTACACGGTCAAGGACGGCGTGGCCGTGCTGACCACCCGCGGGCAGCGCGAGCAGGACCTCGGCCTGGCCTACATCGCGGGCGGCCCTCAGGTGCTGTGCAACCCGCAGGGCGCGCCGGGCGTGGACAAGCTGAACTACGACTGGCAGCAGAAGGTCGTCTCGACCCTGCTGGACAACCCGGCCGCGCACCTGTACTCGCAGACCTTCAACACCAAGGGCGCCGCCCTGGAGAAGCAGATGCAGGACGCGATCGTCGCGGTGTTCCTCGGCCGCGAGCCCGCCTCCGGCCTGACCTCCGCGGTCCGGAAGTGGAAGGCCGGCGGCGGCGACCAGATGGCCAGGGAGTACGCCGAAGCCCGCTGACTCGCGGAAAGGAGTCATCCGGAATGAAACTCAGGAACGGGCCCTCGGCGCTGGTCGTCGTCGAGGGCACCGACCTCCACCACGACCTGCTCGGCGCGGCGCTGGCCCTGCAGGAGATCGTGATCGAGGGCGGGCTGCCCGCGGCGCGCGCCGTCGGCCTCGACCGGTTCGTCGACCCGATGCCGGCCACGGCCGAGGCGGACGTCTACGTGCTGTACCGCTCGTCGGTCACCTTCGACCCCGTGCAGCAGGAGGCGTTGTCGGCCCTCGTGGCCGCGGGCAAGGGGCTCGTCGCGGTGCACGCGAGCAACCTGTTCGGCTTCGGTCCGGGCGGCCTGGACGCCGACCGGGCGGCGTACGAGCTGGTCGGGTCGCGCTACGTCTCCCACGGCGACGCGGGGTCGGAGGGCCGGATCGAGGTGTCCGTGCGTGAGGGCCACCCCGTGACCCGATACCTGGACGACTTCGCCATCGACGACGAGTACTACGTGCTGGAGTATGCGCCGGACGTCCAGGTGCTGGCGGAGCGCCGCGCGGGAGAGGGCACCGAGCCGGTCGCCTACGTGCGCGAGCACGGCGCGGGCCGGGTCTGCTACACCTCCCTCGGCCACGACGCGCGGGCCTGGGGCAACCCCTGGTTCCGCCAGCTCGTCCGGCAGGCCACCCTGTGGGCGGCGGGCGTCGGCGACGACGTCATCGGCTCCTGGTCCACCCGCTGGCCGCTGGGCAACGCACGCTTCATCGGGGGCGCGGCATGAGCGATCAGATCGTGCCGCCGGTCGCCGCCCAGCTCTGGTCGCTGCACGAGGACGCCGCCAAGGACCTGCTCGGCGTGCTGGAACGCGTCGCGGAGATCGGCTACACCGCGGTCGAGCCCATCAGCCTGTACGGCCACGCGCCGTCGGCCGTGCGGGCCGCCCTGGACCGGCTGGGCCTCGGCGTGTGCAGCATGCACGTCCCGTTCCCGTCCGGCGAGGACGCCCCGGCCGTCCTGGACGCCTGCCAGGAGCTGGGCGTCGAGACGCTGGTGTGGAGCCTGGAGCCGGAGGAGTTCGGCACGCTCGACGGCGTGGTGGCGGGGGCCCGGCGGATCAACCGGGCGGCGGCCAACGCGGCGGCGCGCGGCATGCGGATCGCCTACCACAACCACTTCGCCGAGTTCGTCAACGTCTTCGGCGGCCGCCGGGCCTACGACGTCCTGCTCGCCGAGCTGGATCCCGCGGTGGTCGTCGAGCTGGACACGTACTGGGTGGCCGTGGCGGGGCTGGACCCCGTGCCGGTGGCCGCCGGGCTCGGCGACCGGCTGGAGTTCACGCACCTCAAGGACGGTCCCGCCACCGGCATGGACGACTACATGGTGCCCTTCGGCGAGGGCACGGTCGACGTGGCGGCCGTCGCGCGGGCCAACCCGGCGGTCAGGTGGTCCATCGTCGAGGCCGACCGCTCCCACCAGGACATGTACGCGCTGCTGCGCGCCTGCTACGACTTCCTCGTCGGCGCCGGCCTCGCGACCGGCCGCCGGCCCGTGGACACCGGGGGTGCGTCGTGAGCGGGCCCCGGGTGCTCATGCTCGGGGGCACAGGGGTGATCAGCGCAGCCTGCGCGCGCCGGTTCGCCTCCGAGGGCTTCGACGTCACCGTCCTGACCAGGGGCCGCACCACCCTGCGGCCGCTGCCGGAGGGTGTGCGCCGGCTGACCGCCGACGTGCACGACGACGCGTCCATGCGCGCCGCGCTGGGGGACGAGACCTTCGACGCGGTCGTCAACTTCGTCGGCTACGTCCCCGCCGACATCACCGCGGACGTGGCCAGGTACGCCGGCCGCACCGGGCAGTACGTGTTCGTCTCGACCGGCTCGGTGTACGCCCGTCCGGTGCCGGACCTGCCGGTCACGGAGTCGTCGGCCCGGCGCGCGGGGAATTTCGACTACCCGGCGCAGAAGCTGCGCTGCGAGGAGGAGCTCGAGCGGGCCTTCCGCTACGAGGGATTCCCCGCGACGATCGTGCGGGCGGCGCACGTCTACGACGAGACGGTGTTCCCCACGCTGGCCGGCTGGACGGTGATCGACCGCTGGCGGCGGGGCAAACCGGCGGTCGTCCACGGCGACGGCACCTCGTTGTGGAACCTCACCCACGCGAGCGACTTCGCCGCGGGGCTGGCCGGTGTCGTCGCCCGCCGCGCCGCCGTGGGAGAAAGCGTGCACATCACCTCTGACGAGCCGCTCACCTGGGACGGGATTCACCACTGTCTGGCCAGGGCCGCCGGCGTGGAACCGAGGATCGTGCACCGGTCCAGCTCGGACATCGGCCGGGAAATCGCCTGGATGGGCACCGTTCTGCAGGAGGATTTCCGGCACTCGATGATTTATGACAATTCCAAAATCAAGCGGCTCGTCCCGGGTTTCTCGGCACAGGTGCCATTCGAGAGGGGAGCCCGGGAGATTCTCCGATGGTTCGACGCGGATCCGTCCCGGCAGCAGGTCGACGCGGAGCTGGACGCGGCCTTCGACCGTCTTGCCGGAGATTGTGATGGATAATGGTATCCGGCACGGGTCCAGGGCGAGAATGCCGCTAGGTTCGTCGAGGAAACAGAAGCTGGGGACAGGGAAAGACATGGACGCGGTGAACACGTCGCCTCAGAGGCCTCTCATCGCGCCGGAGAATCCCGAGCCCTTGTGGGCGCAGGCGGCCGAGCTGATCGAGCGTCAGGTGCGCGAGGGCGCCCTTCCCGCCGGCAGCCGGTTGCCCGCCGAGCGGGAGCTGTGCAACCAGCTCGGCATCAGCCGGGTGACGCTCCGTCGCGCCCTGCAGCACCTGGTCGAGCGCGGTGTCATGCGGTCCTCGCACGGTCGCGGGTGGTACGTCGCCGCCCGTTCCGATCGCGAGTGGCCCAACTCCCTGGAGTCCTTCACCGAGACGGCCCGCCGCAAGGGCCTGGCGCCGACGTCGCGGGTGCTGCGCGCCGAGATCAAGCAGGCGTCGCTGGACGAGGCGGACGAGTTCGGCGTGGCGGCCGGGGCCGACCTCTTCCTGCTGGAGCGGGTGCGCATGCTCGACGGCGTGCCGATCGCGGTCGACTCCTCCCGCGTCGCGGGCAATCTCGTGCCCGGGCTCTCCTCCGTCGACTTCACCCGCGCGTCGCTGCTGGAGGAGCTGGCGGCGGCAGGCGCGGAACCGGTCGTGGCCGAGTCCACCATCGAGGCCAGGGGCTGCCCGGAGGATCTCGCCGAGCCGCTGGAGCTCAAGCCGGGCGATCCCGTCCTGATCATGACCCAGACCATGATGGACGCCGCGGACCGCGTCGTGCTGGTCTCGACCATCACCTACCGCGGCGACCGCTACCGGCTGCGCACGTCGTTCGTGCGCGGCTCCTGACGTCGGCCACCTCCCACCAACCGCCAACGGTCCCCTATGGCCTTCTCTGGTATTATGTGGTCTTAAGGTTGATTTAAGTGATTTCTTGCTGGTACGCCCCCGAGAGGAAACCCACACTATGACCGGGGTGAGAATCCCCTACCTGGAAGGACGAGCGCGCCAGCCGGCAGCGCTGGAGCGGATCGCGGCCAGGGTCGCGGCTCAGCTCCCCGCGCTCGGCGGAGTGCTCGCCTCGGCCGAACGGCCGGTGTTCGTCGGCATCGGGGCCAGTTACGCGGCCCTGACCCTGCCGGTCGGACTCCTCGCCGAAGGCGGGATCCTCGCCCGCAGGGAGCTGGCCGGCGAACTGGGCCCTGGTCTCGCCCTCACCGACGCCGATCTGATGCTCGCCGTCTCACAGTCCGGACGCAGCACGGAGACCCTCGAGTCGTTGTCCCTGATGCCGGACGGCCGCCGGGCGGCGGTGGTGAACGTCGTGCCCTCGCTGCTCAGCCAGGCCGTCGACCACTGCGTCGACCTCGGCAACGAGCCCGACAGCTACGCCTCCACCATCGGCTACACCGGCACCCTCGTCGCGCTCGCCATGATCGCTCGCACGCTGCTCGGGGCGGCGGCGGCCGAGGCCGCCCGCGAATGGGACGGGATCGGCGCCGTGCTGGAGCGGCACGAGTCGGCACTGGCTCCGGTGGTGGACGAGGTGGCCCGCCGGGCCGCCGGCGTGGCGGCCGCCGACGTCGTCTCCTCCGGGGCCTTCCGCGCCGTCTCCGAGTCCGGCGCGCTGCTGCTGCGCGAGGTGTGCCGGGTGCCCGCCTCCGCGCTGGTCACCCGCAACTACCTGCACGGCGAGATGGAGTCGGCCGGGGACACCCTGCACGTCGTCATCGGCGACGGCCGGGAGCTGGAGCTGGCCGGGAGCCTGGCCGCCGCCCGTCACCACACCCTCTGCGTGACCTCGGCCGACCTCTCCCCCACCGAGCACCTGCACGTGGTGCCGATCCCGGCCACGGCCTCCCTGCCCGTGCGCGTCGTGCTCGCCGCCGCCGTGCTGCAGCGCCTGGCGGGCTCGCTGGCGCAGGCGCGGGGGGTGGAGATCGAGGACTTCGTCTTCCACAACAGCGACACCAAGATCGAGGAACCGGTCTGATGAACCGGGTCGTGGTCGGCGTCGACGTCGGCGGCACGAAGACGCGGATGCGGCTGCTCGACCTGGCCGCCGGCGAGGTCGTCGCCGACCGTACGGTGCCGAGCACCGGCTGGCAGACCCGGTCGATGCCCGCCGCCGCCACCTGGCTGGCAGAGCGGGTGGCGGCCCTGCCCCGCCCCGGCGACGAGGTGGTGCGGGTGGTGGCCGGGGCGCACGGCTGCGAGACGCCCGAGCAGTGCCACCGGCTGGGACGCGAGCTGGAGACGTCCCTCGGACTGCCGGCCTCGGTGGTCAACGACGCCCAGCTGCTCGTCCCCGCGGCGGGGCTGAGCGCGGGGATCGGGCTGGTCGTGGGCACCGGCTCGATCGCCGTGGGCAGGCACCGCGAGACCGGGGCCCATCTGTCGGCCGGCGGCTGGGGGTGGGTGCTCGGCGACGAGGGCTCCGGCTCGGCGCTCGTACGCGACGCGGCCCGCGCGGTCCTCGCCCGGGCCGACGACGGCGCGCCGCTGGAAGCGCTCGGGCGGGCCCTGCTGCGCTCCTACGGCGTCTCCGGCCTGCCCGAGCTGGCCGCCGCGATGAGCTGGGACGGCGGGGTGGAGACGTGGGCCGAGCACGCGCCCGCGGTCTTCGCCGCCGCGGCCGAGGGCTCCGAGCCGGCGGCCGAGGTCATCCGCAGGGGCGGCGCGGCACTGGCGGACCTGGTGGCCCGGCTGGCCCGGCGAGGCGCGGAGACCGACGCCGTGGTCGCGGCGGGCGGCGTGATCGCCGGTCAGCCGTCGTTGTTCACGGCGTTCGAGGAGGAGCTGGCGTCCCTGCTGCCGGGGGTGACCGCGACGTTGCTGCGTGAGCCGCCGGTCGCCGGGGCGGTCGAACTGGCCCGCCGCCTGGCGGCATGAGTTGAGGAGGACGCGTGCGATACGCGCAAGTGGTCTCGGCCGGTCACTCGGAGATCGTCGAGGCCGCCGACACGCCGCCGGGGGCCGGTGAGGTACGGGTACGGACCCTGGCCTCCGGGATCTGCTCCTCGGAGGCTCCCGCGTGGGCCCGCCACGAGGGTGCGCCCGTGCGGCTGGGACACGAGCTGAGCGGCGAGATCGAGGCGGTCGGGCCCGGGGTGTACGGCTGGTCGGCGGGCGACCGGGTGACCGGCTTCGCCTCGCCCGCCTTCGCCGACGTGGTGAACACCCCCGCCGCGGCACTGCTGCCGGTGCCGGCCAACGTGCCGGCCGTGGCGGCCCTCGGGGAGCCGCTCGCCTGCGTCGTCGAGGCGCTGTCCCGCTGCCCGATCGCCTCCGGGCAGCGGATCGCCGTGGTCGGGCTCGGCTTCATGGGGCTCATCGCGGTGCAGGCGGCGGCCGAGGCGGGACCCGTCCGGCTGGTCGGCGTCGATCCACTGCCCCACGTACGGGACCTGGCCCTGGCGCTGGGGGCCGGGGAGGTGTGCACGCCGGAGGAGGCGGCCGGGCTCGCCGGGGGCTTCGACGTGGTGGTCGAGTTCACCGGCAAGGCCGCCGGCCTCAAGCTGGCGGGCGACCTGGTGACCCGGCACGGCACGCTCTGCGTGGCCGGCTACCACCACGACGGCCCCCGGGAGCTGGACGTCGAGCTGTGGTACCGCGGAGTGACCATCGTCAACGGGTTCAGCGGCGAGCGCCGGCGGACCATGGCGGCGCTGCGCGAGGGGCTGCGGCTGATGGCCGACCGCCGGCTCACCCTCGAACCCCTGATCACCCACACCGTCTCCCTCGACGACGTGGACCGCGGCTTCGGCTACCTCGCCGACCGGCCGGCGGGATTCGTCAAGTGCGTCGTCTCCACGGACTGAGCACAAACATGCACGACATGCATGTTTGCCCAATGTGCACGATTGGGTAGTGTGGTCGGCGACCAATGGCCTGTGGAAGAGGATGTGGCGATGACGGCTTCCGGTGAGCAGCGCACGACGACCGAATCCCCCACCGCGATGCGGCGGCTGTTGCCGGCGGACATGGTGGAGCGGGGCGGGTGTCCGTTCGATCCGCCGGCCGGGTTGCGGGAGCGGCGGGGCAAGGGGGCGGTGCAGCCGCTGAAGCTGGCCAACGGCGCCTCGACCTGGCTGGTCACCGGGCTGGAGGAGGCCAGGGCGGTGCTGAGCGACCTGCGCTTCAGCTCCGACCGCGTGCGCCACCCCGACGCCACCCAGCTGCAGGCGCACGAGGTCGAGCAGCTGGCCGCCGGGGGCCGTGCGGCGCCGGAAGTGGACAGCCGCACCGACGGGATGTTCGTCTTCATGGACCCGCCGGAGCACACGCGCCTGCGGCGCCTGCTGACCGGCCAGTTCACCGTCCGGCGGATGAAGGCGCTGGAGTCGCACATCCGCGAGATCGCCGTGGAGCACATCGAGGCGATGCGGGCGGCGGGCACCGAGGCCGACCTCGTGCCCGCGTACGCGCTGCCGATCCCCTCGCTGGTGATCTGCGAGATGCTCGGCGTCGACTACGCCGACCGCGGCCGCTTCCAGGAGAACACCCGCGTCGCGCTCGACTCCACCAGCGGCGACGACGAGCGGGCGCGCGCCGGCCTGGAGCTGTACGGCTTCATCCAGGAGCTGGTGGCGGCCAAGCGGGCCGAGCCGGGCGACGACATGCTCTCCGGGCTCGTCCACGACGCCGACCCGCCGCTGACCGACTCCCAGCTGGTCGACATGGCGCTCGTGCTGCTCGGCGCCGGCCACGAGACCACGGCCAACATGCTGGGGCTCGGCATGTTCGCGCTGCTGGAGCACCCCGACCAGCTCGCCGCGCTGCGCGACGACCCCGCCCTGCTCGACAACGCGATCGAGGAGCTGCTGCGTTACCTGTCCATCATCCAGATGGGCGTCAGCCGGGTGGCGACCGAGACCGTGACGGTCGGCGAGGTGGAGATCCCCGCGGGCGCCACCGTGATCATCGCGACGCCCGAGGTCAACCGCGACCCCCGCCACTGGAGCGAGCCCGACCGGCTGGACGTGCGCCGGCCCCGCACCTCCCACCTGGCCTTCGGGCACGGCGTGCACCAGTGCCTCGGCCAGCAGCTGGCCCGGGTGGAGATGCAGGTCGGCCTGGGCGAGCTGGTGACCCGGATGCCCGATCTGCGGCTGACCGTCCCGGCGGAGCAGGTGCCGCTGCGCAACGAGATGCTGATCTTCGGGGTCCACTCGCTGCCCGTCACCTGGGCGTGACGGAACGCCCGTCCAAACGGGCTTGAGGGGCAGGCGCCGTCGGGACAAAACGGATGTTCCGCTATAAGGGACATTCGTGGTTCGTTCCCAACACATTCTCGATGTGCTCATGGCGGAGTTCGGGCCGTCCATCGAGCGTGACCCGGCGGCGTTCCGGCGCAAGTTCCGCAAGATGGCGGCCTCGCCGTTCGCGTTCTACCGCGGCAGCGCGTGCGTGTTCTACGCCGACCTGACCGGCCCGTTCGCCGACGACGCCTACCTGGACGCGAAGACCAGCCGGGTGTGGATCCACGGCGACCTGCACGCCGAGAACTTCGGCACGTACATGAACGCCTCCGGCGAGCTGGTCTTCAACGTCAACGACTTCGACGAGGCCTACGTCGGCCCGTACGTGTGGGACCTCAAGCGGCTGGTGGCCAGCCTGGCGCTGATCGGCTACGCCAAGGCGTTGTCCGACGACGCCATCACCGCCCTGGTGCGCGAGTTCGCCCAGGCGTACCTGATCGAGCTGGCGGGGATCGTGCTGGGCGGCGACGACGTGATCGGCTCGCTCACGCTGGCGACCACCAGCGGGGTGCTGCACCGCGTGCTGCAGCGGGCGCGGCTCAACACCCGGGTCGCGCTGCTCGACCTGGAGACCACGATCGAGAACTTCGACCGCCGCTTCGGCGTGATGGAGGGCCGCTACCCGGTCGACGAGCCCACCCGGCGCCTGGTCGAGGCGGCCTTCGAGGGCTACCTCGGCACGCTGCCTGAGGTCTCCGGCATCGAGTACGAGATCAAGGACATCGCGCTGCGCACCGGGGTGGGGATCGGCTCGGCGGGGCTGCCGTCGTACAACCTGCTGCTGGAGGGCCACACGCAGGCGCTGGAGAACGACGTCATCCTGTACATGAAGCAGGCCCAGACGCCCGCGGTGGCCCGGCACATCGACGACGAGCGGGTGCGGTCGTACTTCCGCCACCAGGGCCACCGCACGGCCGAGTCGCAGCGGGCGCTGCAGGCGTACGCCGACCCGTGGCTCGGCCACACCGAGCTGAACGGCGTGGGCCAGCTCGTCGCCGAGGTCTCGCCGTACGCGGCGGACCTGGACTGGGACGACGTCAACGAGCCGGAGGAGTTCGCCTCCGTGGTGCGCTACCTCGGCGTCGCGGTGGCCCGCATGCACGCGGTCGCCGACGACGAGTCCGGCCACGACCTGGTCGACTTCTCCACCGAGGACGCCATCGCCGCGGTGATCGGCCACGACCAGGCCGGGTTCGTCCAGCTGCTGGTGGACTTCGCCCACGCCTACGGCGCCCGCGCCCGGGCCGACCACCAGCTGTTCGTGGACCTGTTCCGCAACGGCCGGCTGATGCCCGGGCTGTAGGTCAGGTTTCCAGGACGGCGCGCGCGACGGCCTCCGGCGCCATCGGGATCCGGTCGAGGGCGGCAGCCGGTGAACGACGGGTTGAGGATGCGGCCGACGCGCAGCCTGATCTCCTCCATCACGGCGAGCCCGAGCCCCTGCGCGATGCCGCCGTGCTCCTGGCCCTCGACCGCCACCGCGCGCGATCGCGGCGAGGACCGCTCCGAGGGAGCGGTGGGGCGGGGGCCCCTGGGGCACACCCACGCGATCATCATGCGCGGTGCCGGCCAAGCCGGCGCAGGGGGCAAGAGATCTGCGCGGCGGTGGTACGTCACGTCACGTTTCCGCCGCCCCGGATCACGGTCCGAAGGCCGGCATGATCTGGTCGTGGATCAGCCTGAGCTGGGTGTCCACGTCGGCGACCTCGGGCAGCTCCCGGCCCATGAACTGCTTGACCAGCGTCGCGTCGGTGACGGCCAGGATCATGTGGTTGACGCCGGCGGGCTCGATCTCCCGCTTGATCTTCTCCACGCACTCCTCGGGCGTCCCGGCGATCGACAGGCGCTCGCCCAGCTCGGGCGGGGTCAGCTCGATCGCCCTGCCGAGATCGCCGGCACCGAGGGCGTCCACGACGGGCTTCATCGCCGACGGCTCGACCCCGTTGCGTTCCAGCTGCTCCGCGGGCATCGAGGACGCGTACAGGCCGACCATGCTGCGCGCCGCCTCCTTCGCCACGGCGGAGTCGGGCCCGGTCGCGAAGACCACCCAGGCGCCGATGTCCATCGACGCCCAGTCCTTGCCCGCCCCCTCGGCGCCGATCCGGAAGTTGCGCACCGCGTAGTCGTAGGCCTCGCGGGTGTAGCTGAGCGCGTGGTGGACGCCGTCGGACAGCTCGCCGGCCGCCTGGAAGGACTTCGGGCCGCGCATCGCGCCCAGCTTCACCGGCACCCGCTCCTGCACCGGGCGGGCGAAGGTGAACAGCCCGTCGTAGGTGAAGAACTCGCCCTCGTACGTGATCGCCCCTTCGTCGAGCAGCGTGCGTACGACGTGGGCGGCCTCCTTGACCCTGGACAGCGGTTTGGTGGTGGTCCAGTCGATGGCGTACTGCGCCAGCAGCCCGAAGTTGCCGCTGGACAACACGACCTCGGCGCGGCCGCCGCTGAGCTCGTCGAGGGTCGCCGCCGCCTGCGCGATCAGCGACGGCTCGCGCAGCACCACGGAGGAGACGCTGGGCCCGAACCTGATCCTCTCGGTCTGCAGCGACGCGGCGGCGAACAGCAGCCACAGATCCTTGTGCCAGGTCTCGTCGGCCGCGTAGCAGGCGTGGAAGCCCAGCTCGTCGGCCAGCTTGATGGAGGCGAGGGAGTCACGCAGGGGGTAGTCGGGCAACATCACGTAGCTGAACTTCATCGTTCCTCCTGGGGGTGCGCACCACGCTATGACCTGGCCTGTCAAAGGGCAATACATCACCCGTCAACGGCTATAACGCCCCTTACAGGCTGTTCCGGACCCGGCCGAATCACGCACGCGCCAGGTCAAGAGTGCGGTTCGCCAGGCCGGAATGAACATTAAAGATTTTTCATCCGCGACTCATCTCCACGCACCGCATCGGGCCCGACACTAAGACCATGAACATTCTGCGACGCATTGCGGTTCTGGGTGGGATCGTCGCATTCCCCTTGGGGATTGCCGCCATCAGCCACGCTTTGTCCGATAATTCGGGGCGGTCCGTGACGCCGGCGAGCGTCTCGCCCGCCAGCGTGCAGGTCAGCACCCAGCCGGCGACCCCCAGCGG
>NZ_POUD01000460.1 GCF_003236395.1 Nonomuraea aridisoli
GGTGGTGTCGGTGTACGTGTTACGCCAGACCAGGGCGAAGTGCGCATCCTCACCCGGGCGGAGGGTCACCGGGTGCGGGCCGGGGTCGCGGACCGCGGTCGTGACCTGCTGGGCGCCTTCGTCGATCCTGACGTCCAGGGGGTCGCCGGTCTCGTCGAGGAGGCGGACGCCGGGGTAGCCGTTGAGGTGGAGCGCCTGGCCGCCGCAGTTGGTGAGGGTCATGGACTGGACGCGCAGGCCCATGGCGGCGTTGACCGGCTCGGCGGTGAGGATCGTCTCCTCGCCGGAGCACGACGGCGTCGGGGGAGAGGACGGCAACGTCGGCTGCGGCAGGGCCGTCGGGTGGTGGGGGTCGCGCGCCGTGGGCGCCGCCCCGCTCGGCGCGACGGCCGTCCCGCAACCGGTCAGGCAGAGCACGGCCAGGGTGAACGCCCTGACGGCGGAGAAGAACGACACCACCCCATCCTCCCGCCCGCCCGCACTGGACGGGCCCGGAGGACGGGTGGGCACCCCTGGCTCCCGGGCGGGCGGGTGCCCGTTCCCCGCCACCGGATGCGCCCCGCCCGCTTCGGATGCGCCTCGCCCGCTTCGGCGGGGCGCTGTTCCGATTCCACGCGGTGCCCCGTCGGCTTCGGCGGGGCACCGCAGCGAGGTCAGGAGGCGGGGTAGGCCTCCAGCTCCCACAGGGAGTAGCCGTACGCGGTGGCGCGTTGGACGCCCTGCATGCGCAGGTGGCGGGTCTCGTTCGGCCGGTCGATCCAGACGGTGTCGACGCCGCCGTCGCCGCCGGTGACCGTGGCGAGCGGCTGCCAGGTGGTGCCGTCCGCCGAGCCCTCGATCCGGTACGCCGATCCGTACGCGGCCTCCCAGCGCAAGGTCACGCGCGCCACGTCGACCGGCTCCCCGAGGTCGACTGACAGCCACTCGCCGTCGGTGCGCCCCGACGACCAGCGGGTGGCCGGGTCGCCGTCCACGGCGTTCGCCTCGGTGAACGCCGTGCCGCCCTCCACCGAGGACGCGGTCACCGGCCGCTTGAGCGCGACGTTCGAGGTGCCGGACGGCCGGTGCGCGGCGACCTCGACCTCGGCGGCGACCGGCTCGCCGGCGGACGGGACGAACTCGATCCGCAGGGTGCCCGACGACGTCGGCGTGAACGCCACCGGCACCGTCAGCCCACCGCCGCGCGGCACGCGTACCTCCCGCTCCTCCGGCAGGGACCAGCCGGACGGGCCGGTGACGCGCAGCGTCCCGGTGAGCTCGGCGGCCCGCCCCGAGGTCAGGGCGGCGCTGACCGTGGCCTCGGCGCCCGTGACCGCCTCCAGGGAGGCGGGTTCGACGGTGAGCGCGGCGACGGGGACGTCGGCGTACCGGGGGACGATCTCGGCGATCCGCGGCGGCTCGCCGCCCGCCGTCCAGGCCAGCCGGACGGCGTCGGCGCTCACGTCGCCGGCGTCGAGCTCCGTGTACGGCCCCGACAGCCGCCCGATCGTCCGCCACTGCCCGCCGGTGCGCACCTGGACGTCGGCCGAGCCGGTGCCGACGACCATCACCAGGTCGACCAGCCGCGCCCGGGACAGCGTGGCGACCAGCGCGTCACCCTCGGCGGGGGCGGAGCCGGCGGTGTAGGCCGTGCCGAGGTCGCCGTCGGCGGCCAGGTCGAGCCCGGTGCCCGAAGGGGTGCCGGTGACGGTGATCCGGGTGAGCGAGTCGTCGGTCACCTCGACGGCGAACTCCCTGACCACGAGCCAGTAGTCGTTCGACGAGGTGGCGCGGTAGCGGACGTAACGGGCCACGGTGCCCTCCGGCGCGGTGGCCCTGACCTCGGCGGTGGTGCCGGTGGCCAGCCGTGTCCAGGTGACGCCGTCGGTGGAGACCTCCAGCGCGCCCGCGTGGATGTAGTCGTTCGGGCTGGACGGCTTGCCCATGAGCAGCGTGACGTCCCCGATCGGGCGCGGCGCGCCGAGGTCGACGGTGACGTGCGAGCCGGTGCTCGGCGAGCCGTTGCTCCAGAAGAAGGTGTCCGGGTCGCCGTCCACCATGCGGTCGGGAGTGTTGTCCTGGTACGTCCCCAGGCTGGTGGTGGCGCGCGGCCGGGTGGCGGAGACGCCGATCCAGTCGTCGAGCTCGGCGAGCGCGTCGGAGACGAACCGGTCGAGCACGCCGTCGCCGACGCGCGGCGCCAGCGTGTTGTGCGGGGCCCGCGAGTCGCGGATGGCGTTCGCCTCGGCGATGAGGCCGCGCGCCGCGTCGGCGGCCCGTACGGCGGCCGTCCCGTCACCGTCGCGCACGGCCTCCAGCACGTCCACCGCCTCGGCCATGGCCCGCGACCACAGCTCGGTCGCGCGCAGCCAGGACGCGGCCTCGTCCACGAAGGCGCGGTCGGGCAGCTTCTCGGTGATGAGCCGCGCCGAGGCGCCCAGCCGGTCGGCGTACGCGCGCAGCGTCGTGGGCTCGCCCGCCCGCCAGGCCGTCCAGAACGCGGCGACCTGCTCGGCCAGCCGCGGCGACTGGGTGTGGTGCAGGGTGCCGTCGAGGGTGTTCAGGTCGGCGAAGTCCCGCAGCGCGGCCAGCAGGCCGGCGTCGCCCGCCAGCTCGTCCAGCGCCCGCAGCCACGACTCGCCGGCGTCGAAGGCGGTGTCGTTCCAGCCGAAGTCGGCGAACGAGTACAGCGCGATCCGGCTGACGGCGGCCTGGTTCATCGGGTTGGAGATCACGCCGGCGAGCTGCTCCGACAGGCCCGGCTCACGCCCGTCGTACGGGGCCAGCAGCAGCCGCCCGGCGGCGTAGTCGTTGACCGGGTAGTTGTCCCAGACCAGGATCTGGTGGCCGAAGACCTGGCGGGCCTGGGCGGCCTGGGCCTTGGTGATGCGCTCGGGGACGACCGCGGTGCCGGTCCAGTGGACGATGACGTCGGGGTGCATGACCTCGCGCAGCGCCTGCTTGTAGGGCGTCGGGGTGACGTTGTAGTACTCCGTCGGCACCATCTGGATCGGCGCGACGTCGCCCTTGGCCACGGCCCACGCCTGCGCGGCGTTGACCAGGTCGCTCTGCGCGCGTCCTGCCGCCGCACCGCCAGGGGCGCCGTACTTCGCGCGGTCGCCGTCGCAGTTCCAGCGGCCGGCGTCGATGTCGTCCAGCGCGATGTTGAACGAACGCCCGCCGAGCGCGTAGATGGCCTCGAACTTGGCCAGCAGCGCCGCCACGTCGCTCTGCGAGGTGTAGCAGACCGACAGGCCCGGCGAGATCGCGAAGGTGAAGTCCACGTGCCCGGACCCGGCCCGCTCGATGAGCTCGCCGAGCTGGGCCAGCCTGTCCTGCGGGTACGGCTCGCGCCAGCGGTCGCGGTGGTAGGGGTCGTCCTTGGGCGCGTACTCGTAGGTGTTCATCTTGTGCGCGGCCAGGTAGTCGAGGTGCGCCAGGCGGTCCTCGTGCGTCCAGGGCGTGCCGTAGAAGCCCTCGATGGAGCCGCGGTAGCGCATGGCCGGCCAGTCACGCACCTCGACGGCGGGCACCCGGTCGTTGCCGCGACGCTCGCGGACGAGCTGGTCGAACGTGAGGGCGGCGTAGTAGGTGCCGTCGGCGTCCACGCCGTCGAGCACGACGTGCTTGCGGTCGTCGTCGCGACCGGTCGCCACGACGTACCCCTCGGCGGGCAGGTCCGCGGCGCCCTCGACGCCGAGCGCGTCGAGGGCGGGGCCGCCGTCGCCGAGCCAGATCGTGACGGGGGTGCGGGGGTCGGAGCCGTCGGTGGCGCGTACCTGCTTGACGCCGGCCTCGGCCAGCGTGCGGCGGACCACGGCCTCGGCGTACGGGTCGCTCTGGCCGGTACGGACCAGTCCGACGACGGGGGTGAGCGGGAAGTCGCCGCCGCGGCTTTCGACGCGCTGGGCGGGCGGGCTGATCGAGACGGCCT
>NZ_POUD01000461.1 GCF_003236395.1 Nonomuraea aridisoli
CCCCTGCCCCGACACCCCGGCCCGCTCCCGTGCCCGCTCCCGCAGTGAGGCATCGGTGCGGCCGGTAGTCTGCGCACGTGGCTGCTGTGACGCTGACAGACGTGATCGAGGTGCTCGAGGCGGCCTACCCGCCGTCCCGGGCCGAGTCGTGGGACGCCGTGGGCCTGGTCGCCGGCGATCCGGGCGGGCGGGTGCGGCGGGTGCTGTTCGCGGTCGACCCCGTCGCCGTCGTGGCCGCCGAGGCCCTGGACTGGGGGGCCGACCTGATCGTCACCCATCACCCGCTCTACCTGCGCGGCACCACCAGCGTCGCCGCGACCACGCCCAAGGGCCGCCTCGTCCACACCCTGATCAAGAACGACATCGCCCTCTACACCGCCCACACCAACGCCGACGTCGCCAACCCCGGCGTCTCCGACGCTCTGGCCAGGGCCGTCGGCCTGGTGGGCGACCTGGTGCCGCTCCAGCCGTTCCCCGACGACCCGTGGCGCGGCCTCGGCCGCGTCGGCGAGCTGCCGGAGAAGACGTCACTGGGCGAGTTCGCCGCGCAGGCGGCGAAGGGGCTGCCGCGCACGCCCGGGGGGCTCCGCGTGGCGGGAGACCTGTCGCGCCCGGTCAGCCGGGTCGCGGTCAGCGGCGGCGCGGGCGACTCCCTGCTGGCCACGGCCGCCGCGGCCGGCGTCGACGTGTTCCTCACGGCAGACCTGCGCCACCACCCCGCCAGCGAGTTCGTGGAGTCGGGCGGGCCCGCGCTCGTCGACGCCGCCCACTGGGCGACCGAGTGGCCCTGGCTCGACAGCGCGGCGTCCATCCTGCGCGAGAGTGGCGTTACCGTTGAAACGCGTGTCTCCGCCGCGGTCACCGATGCTTGGACAAGAGGATATTGATCATGAAAGCAGCCCCTGAGGCGCAGAAGCGACTGCTTGATCTGGCAGGGCTCGACTCCCAGCTCGACCGGCTGGCCCACCGCCGCCGCACGTTGCCCGAGCTGGCCGAGATCGACGAGCGGTCGAAGCAGTACGCCCGGCTCGCCACCCAGGTGATCGAGGCCGAGACCGAGGCGGGCGACCTGGCGCGCGAGCAGACCAAGGCCGAGCACGACGTCGAGGCCGTGCGCACGCGCGCCGACCGCGACCAGAAACGCCTCGACTCCGGGGCCGTGACCTCGCCGCGCGACCTGGCGAGCCTGCAGTCCGAGATCGCCTCGCTGCACAAACGCCAGGGCGACCTCGAAGAGGTCGTGCTGGAGATCATGGAACGCCGGGAGGCCGCCGACACCAAGGTCACCGACCTGGTGGCGCAGCGCGACGAGGTCCGCGCCGCGCTCGCCGCCGCCGAGGACCGCCGCGACGCCGCCCTCCAGGAGATCGAGAAGGAGGCGGGCGAGGTCCGCGGCCGCCGCACCGCCGTGGCCGCCGAGCTCCCCGCCGACCTGCTCGGCCTCTACGACAAGCTCAAGGACCAGTACGTCGTCGGCGCCGCGATGCTGCACGGCGGCCGGTGCCAGGGCTGCAAGGTGGCGCTGTCCATCGCCGAGATGAACCGCATCAAGGCCGCCCCCCACGACGAGGTGCTCCGCTGCGACGAGTGCCGCCGCATCCTCGTACGCACCGCAGAGTCGGGCCTGTGACCTCCTACGTCATCGAGGCCGACGGCGGCTCGCGCGGCAACCCGGGGCCGGCCGGCTACGGCGCGGTCGTGCGGGACGACTCCGGGCAGGTGCTGGCGGAGGCCGCCGAGGCGATCGGCGTCGCCACCAACAACGTCGCCGAGTACCGCGGCCTCATCGCCGGGCTGCGGGCCGTGCTTGAGCTGGCCGGCGACGGGGCGGCGGTGGCCGTACGGATGGACTCCAAGCTCGTCATCGAGCAGATGGCGGGCCGCTGGAAGGTCAAGCACGAGGGCCTGCGCCCGCTGGCGGCGGAGGCGGGCTCGCTGGTGCGGCGGCTGCGGGTCACGGAGTGGACCTGGGTGCCCCGCGAACAGAACAAACACGCCGACCGCCTGGCCAACGAGGCCATGGACGCCGCCGCCCAGGGCCTCACCTGGAAGGCCGGCGGCGCGGCGGCCGCCCCCGAGGCCCCGAGCGACACGGGACCGTCCGGGCCCGGCGTGCCGCGCGGCACGGGTCCGGGCGGCACGGGTCCGGGCGGCACGGGTCCGGGCGGCCGTCAAGCGGGGCCGGCAGGGCCGTCCATGGGCGCGGCCGGGGGGTTGCGCGGTGGCAGGCAGACCGACCTGCTCGACGCGGGCGCCATCGCCGAGCTGTCCGCGCCCACCGCCTCCGTAGCCGCCGCCCAGCAGCGCACCGCCACGGGCACCGGCCCCCGCACCGGCACCGGCTGGGCCCCGCCCACGCGGGTGGCCACGTCCCTGCTCCTGCTGCGCCACGGCGAGACCGAGCTCTCCCTCGAACGCCGCTTCTCCGGCCGCGGCGAGGCCGAACTCACCGCGAACGGCCTGGCCCAGGCCGCGGCGGCGGCCGAACGGCTGTCGCGGGAGCCGTACCGGCTGGATGTGATCGTCACCTCCCCGCTCAAGCGCGCCCGGCAGACCGCGGAGGCCGTGGCCGCCCGCACCGGCCTCGAGGTCGAGGTCGAGGAGTACCTCAGGGAGACCGACTTCGGCGCCTGGGAGGGCCACACGTTCACCGAGGTGCAGCGCCGCTGGCCGGCCGAGCTGACCGCCTGGCTCGCCGACCCTGACGTGGCTCCGCCGGGCGGCGGCGAGAGCTTCGCCCAGGTCGCGCTACGCGTGGACGCGGCGGGGGAGCGGCTGGTGGAGCGGTACGCGGGCAAGACGGTGCTGGCCGTCTCCCACGTCACACCGATCAAGCTGCTGCTGCGGAACGCCCTGATGGCGCCCCTGCAGTCCCTGTACCGGATGCACCTCGACCTGGCGTGCCTGTCGCTGATCGAGTACTACGCTGACGGCCCCGCCGTGGTGAAGTCGTTCAACGACACCTCACACCTGCGCTGAGACGGCGGTGCCGCGCCGGGTGCCTGGGTGGTCCCGGCGCGGTCGCCACGCCACCGCCCCCCTCAGGCGATGACCAGCCCATTCCAGTGGGCCGATCTTGTGACGCGGTTGGGAACGGCTTGAAATTTGATACCCTGCCTCAGACGAGTCGGCCGGGCGACCGCGTCGGGCCTGCGGGCCCGCCGAGGAAGGTCCGGGCTCCACAGGGCAGGGTGGTCGGTAACACCGACCCGGGGTGACCCGCGGGACAGTGCCACAGAAAGCAGACCGCCTCCCGGTCCGCCGGGGGGTAAGGGTGAAAGGGTGGTGTAAGAGACCACCAGCGCCCACGGTGACGTGGGCGGCTAGGTAAACCCCACCCGGAGCAAGGTCAAGAAGGGACGCTCCCCGGAGCGCCCCGCGCGCGACGCCTGAGGGCTGCCCGCCCGAGTCGCGCGGGTAGACCGCTCGAGGCCGCCGGCAACGACGGCCCTAGATGGATGGTCGCCCCTTCACACGAAGGACAGAACCCGGCCTACAGGCCGACTCGTCACCCATCTACGCTGTGACCTGCACCGCAGCCACTCTCAAGATCTTTCCGTGACCAGGTGACCGTACGGGTCGGCGGTGGTGGTGATGGAGTTGTGCCGAGCCACCGAGACACCTCGGAGATCGGTACGCCTTCGGCCGGGGCACTGCTCGCGAAAGTATGGCGTAGATCGTGAAAGGTCACGTCTTCGGAAAAGCCCGGCGACCGTCAAGGCGGGTTCCCAGATCTTCTTGTTGAAGTAGTCGCACCGCAGCAGGGTGCCCTGGCCGGTCCGGCACAGCACGCGAGGGGGCTCCCGCCTTCCGCCCCTGGCGGGGGAGGGTGGCGG
>NZ_POUD01000462.1 GCF_003236395.1 Nonomuraea aridisoli
GCCTGAGCTGGTCCGGGGGTGCCGGGCTGGGGCGGTGGTGTCCGGGCGGGCCCCTGCTGGAGGGGTTGTTCCGGCTTCTGCTGCTCGCGCTGCCGCTTCTCGCCGGAGCGGAACAGCCGGCGGGCACGTCCGCCTTCACGCTTCGGCGCGTCCTGCTGGGGGACCTCCCAGCGGGCGAGCTCCTCCCGGGCCGCCGCCTCCTCCCTGCGGGCCCGTTCCTCCAGCGAGGCCGGCTCAACCGGGGACGGCGACGGAGCGGCGCCGAACCCGACGGGCGGCAGGATCGGCGCCTTCCCGGTCGCGTCGCTCGGCGGCGGAGTGGTGTACGCGGCCGTGATGTCCGGTTCTTCCACGACGTTCTGCGGGGGCCGCCAGCCGCTCAGCATCTCGTTCGCGACCAGGGTGGGTGGGTCGGCGGCCCGCCTCGGCGTGCCGCCGACCAGGGCGATCAGCAGGTCCTGCGCGGTGGGGCGCTCGGCGACGTCCATGGAGGTGGCGCGCCGTACGAGCTCGTCGAGCGGCGCGGGGAGCGTACCGAGGTCGGGAGGGGTGTTGAGCACCCGCGTGGCCAGCGTGATCGCGTCGCCGCGCCCGAACGGGTGGCGTCCGCTACCGGCGTAAGCCACCAGGCAGCCCCACGCGAAGATGTCCACCGCGGGGGTGACGGCCTCGCCTCGTACCTGCTCCGGCGCCCACCACCCCGGGCTCCCCAGCAACTCACCCGACATCGTGAACCCGGTCTCCCGGTCGAGCGCCCTGGCGATGCCGAAGTCGATCACGCGTGGGCCGGACAGGGAGAGCATCACGTTCGCCGGCTTCAGGTCCCTGTGCACGAGCCCCGCCACATGGATCGCCGCCAGCGCCGCCGCCACCCCCAGCGCGACGCCGTGCAGCGCCCCCGGCTCGAGGGCCCCGTAGGTGGTGATCTGCTCCGACAGCGGGGTGCCCGCGATGTACTCCGTCACCATGTACGGCCGGCCGTCGCCGGTGTTGCCGTTGTCCAGCACCTGAGCGGTGCAGAACGACGCCACCCTGCGGGCGTTCTCGACCTCCGCGTGGAACCGGGCCGCGAAGCCCTGCTGGTTGGCGAACTCGGCCTTGACGACCTTCAGCGCGACGAAACGCCGCGACGGAGCACGTGCGAGGAACACCGTGCCCATCCCGCCTTCGCCGAGTCTCCCCAGCAGCCGGTACGGCCCGATCTCCCGCAAGTCCGTCGGGCGGAGCGGCGCGGCGCCCGTTGGCTCCATGAGGGACGGCCCTTCCTGTTCCACGACATCCTCTCCCTTGGTCTCCCCACCCGCCATCGCAGGTTCTTCGATGCGGGAGACTGGTTGGATGATGAGGCTTCTGGGCCCTGCAGAAATACGTATTTTGGCGAACAAGCTAGATATTCGTCCGACAAAAAAACTTGGCCAGAACTTCGTGATCGACGGGGGCACCGTCCGGCGCATCGTCCGCGTGGCCGACCTGTCGCCCGATGACGTGGTGATCGAGGTGGGGCCCGGTCTCGGCTCGCTCACGCTGGCGCTGCTGCCGTCGGCCTCTCATGTCGTCGCCGTCGAGATCGACCCCGTGCTGTCGGCCCAGTTGCCCATCACCGCGGCCGACCACGGCGTCGCCGACAACCTCACGGTCATCAACGCCGACGCCATGAAGATCGGCCTTTCCGACCTTCTGGGCCACGTCCCGACCGCGCTGGTGGCCAACCTCCCGTACAACGTGGCCGTCCCCGTGGTCCTGCATCTGCTGGAGGAGCTGCCGTCGCTGCGCAAGGGCCTGGTCATGGTGCAGTCGGAGGTGGCCGACCGTCTCGCCGCCGGTCCCGGCTCCAAGGTGTACGGCGTGCCGTCGGTCAAGGCGGCCTGGTACGCCGACGTGCGCAGGGCCGGTCCGGTGGGCCGTACGGTGTTCTGGCCCGTGCCGAACGTCGATTCCGGGCTCGTCTCGCTCGTCCGGCGCGACCCTCCGTCGACCACGGCGTCGCGTGAGGAGGTGTTCAAGGTCGTGGACGCGGCGTTCGCCCAGCGGCGCAAGACCCTGCGCGCCGCGCTGGCGTCCTGGGCCGGCAGCGCGGCCCAGGCGGAGACGGCCTTGAGGGCGGCCGGCGTCGACCCGTCGGCCCGCGGCGAACAACTGGACATCCACGCCTTCGCCCGCATAGCCGAGTCCCACCCCTGACCCTCTCGCCGTACCCCCGGTCTGGTCGTACGGGGCGAGCCATCCCAGGCTGGCCGCACTGGGCGAGCTGTCCCGTCCGGCTGTCCCGTCCGGCTGTACCGGGCGAGCTGTTCCGGTCCGGCTGTACCAGGTGAGCTGTCCCTGCCGGTTTTCCACAGCCTCACCCGGCTCCCACCGCGCTTTCCACAGAACGGCATTCGGCTCCGTGCCCGGGCGTCCCGCCGGATGATCCTGGCCTCCCCGAACCTCAGCAAGCTCAGGGAGGCCGTTCATGACCACGCACGTATGGCCCGTGTGGCTCAAGTGCTTCATCGCCGGCGGCGGCGGATTCTGTACGGGCTTCGTGGCGGTCGTCGCCACGACCCCCGCCTCGGCCCATGAGACGCTTGAAGCCGCGTCCATCCATGAGAGACAGACGCCCCACGCCGAGAAGAACGACACGCCCCCACCCGATGACAGCGTCACCGGAGCCCCGCCCTTCCGAAGAGAGCACCTCACGGGGACGTTGCTCGTCGCAGAGCAGCACCTCGACGATGCCTTCGGCGACGACCACCCCACGGGAGTCCTCCTCGCCGACATGACCGGCACAGCCCCTCCATTCGACGACTTCCACGTCGATCAGCACATCGACGTCGAAGCCCTCCTCGGCCCTGGTCGGCGTATCACCGGCTCCCTGCTCGGCCAACACCCCACCGGAACCCTCCCGGACCAGCACACCGTCGGAACGCCGCTGGACCAGGCAAGACAGACCACTGGATCGCTGCTGAACCAGGGGACCGGCACCGCAGGGACCGTGCTGGACCAGGGCGAGCACACCCCAGGGACCCTGCTCCACCAAGGCGAGCACACTGCGGGGACCCTGCTCGACCAGGGGGAGCGCACCGCGGGAACCCTGCTGGACCAGGGGCAGCGCACCGCAGGAACGCTGCTCGACCAGGGGCAGCGCGCCGCGGGAACGTTGTTGGACCAGAGCGAGCGCACCGGTGGAACGCTGCTGGATCAAGGGAGACAGGCCACCGGATCCCTGCTGGGCCAGGGGAAGCGCACCGCAGGGACCCGCCCGGGCCGGAAGAACGATGTCCGCAATAAGGTGTCGGCCCAGGTGAACAAGCGGCGCGCCAAAGGCGAGATCGCCCTCTCAGCGGCCCTCCGCCAACTCGGCGTCTCCTACTCCTGGGGTGGCGGCTCAGCCCAAGGCCCCACTCTGGGCATCGGCAGGGGAGCCTCGACCAGAGGCTTCGACTGCAGCGGCCTCGCCCTGTACGCCTGGTCCAAAGCAGGCGTGAAGCTGGCCCACTACACGGGCACCCAATTCCGCCAGGGCCGCAAGATCCCACTTTCCGCCCGCCGCCCAGGCGACCTGCTCTTCTTCGGCGGCGGCACCGGCGACCCGACCCACGTGGGCCTGTTCCTCCGAGGAAACCTCATGATCCACGCCCCGAAAACCGGCGACGTGGTCCGAACGACCGACTTCCTCAACTCCAGCTACTACCGCAAGATCTTCCGAGGCGTCGTCCGCCCAGGCTGACCCGGCACCTACCCCAAACACCCACGGTGTCCCCGCCCCTGAGCACCACGGTGT
>NZ_POUD01000463.1 GCF_003236395.1 Nonomuraea aridisoli
GTGAACGACCGGCCCATCGGGACTCACGCCCAGCGAGCCCAACCGGTCCGCCGCAACTCACGCCCAACGAACCCACCCGGTCCCCCAGAACTCAGGCTCGGCGAGCCCACCCGGTCAGTCGGGAACCCCTCGCCCGGGCGTCCCGCTCGCCAAGCCTGCCGAAACTTCTCTCCAGGTCAGGGAAGCCTGCCCAGCTGGAGAGCCCTGTTCGTTGTGGTCTGTGCCAGGGGTAACCGGTCTGGGTCGAGGTGCCGTTTCGCCACCTCGACGGCCCACGAGCCCGGCGTTGCGGCGGTCCGCCACGTGCGGGTCAGCGGGCGTCTTCCTGGAGGCCGCCGGCCCCGTGCGGCGGGTGGTGTGACGTTGGCTGTGCCGTAACGGATGGGGCTTTTCACGCAGAACGGCGCCGCACACAGCGTGCGGCGCCGTTCTCGTGAGGATCGGTCAGTCGCGGTGGAGCTTGCGGTACGTCACCCGGTGCGGGCGCGCGGCGTCGGCGCCCAGCCGCTCGATCTTGTTCTTCTCGTAGTCGGCGAAGTTGCCCTCGAACCAGAACCAGTTCGAGCCTTCCTCCCACGCCAGGATGTGGGTGGCGATGCGGTCGAGGAACCACCGGTCGTGCGAGGTGATCACCGCGCAGCCCGGGAAGTCGAGCAGCGCGTTCTCCAGCGACGACAGGGTCTCGGTGTCGAGGTCGTTGGTCGGCTCGTCGAGCAGCAGCACGTTGCCGCCCTGCTTGAGGGTGAGCGCCAGGTTGAGCCGGTTGCGCTCGCCGCCCGACAGGACGCCGGCCTTCTTCTGCTGGTCGGGCCCCTTGAACCCGAACGCCGCGATGTAGGCCCGCGACGGCATCTCCACGTTGCCGACCTTGATGTGGTCGAGCCCGTCGGAGACGACCTCCCAGACGTTCTTGTTGGGGTCGATGCCGCCCCGGCTCTGGTCGGCGTAGGAGATCTTGACCGTGTCGCCGACCGTGATCGACCCGCTGTCGGGCGTCTCGCTGCCGGTGATCATGCGGAACAGGGTGGTCTTGCCCACGCCGTTGGGGCCGATGATGCCGACGATGCCGTTGCGCGGCAGGTCGAACGTCAAGCCCTCCATCAGCAGACGGTCGCCGAAGCCCTTGGTGAGCTTGTCGGTCTTGATCACCGTGGTGCCCAGGCGCGGGCCCGGCGGGATCTGGATCTCCTCGAAGTCGAGCTTGCGGTGCTTGTCGGCCTCGGCGGCCATCTCCTCGTAGCGCTGGAGGCGGGCCTTGCTCTTGGTCTGGCGGGCCTTCGGGTTGGAGCGCACCCACTCCAGCTCGTCCTCTAGGCGCTTCTTGCGCTTGGCGTCCTTCTGGCCCTCGACCTTGAGACGCTGAGCCTTGGCCTCGAGGTAGGTGGAGTAGTTGCCCTCGTACGCGAACGCGCGGCCGCGGTCGAGCTCCAGGATCCAGCCGGCGACGTTGTCGAGGAAGTAGCGGTCGTGGGTGACGGCCAGGACCGTGCCGGCGTACTTCTCCAGGTGCTGCTCCAGCCACTGCACGCTCTCGGCGTCGAGGTGGTTGGTGGGCTCGTCGAGCAGCAGCAGGTCGGGCGCCTCCAGCAGCAGCTTGCACAGCGCGACCCGGCGACGCTCACCACCGGACAGCTTGGTCACGTCGGCGTCGGGCGGCGGGCAGCGCAGCGCGTCCATCGCCTGCTCGAGCTGGCTGTCGAGATCCCAGGCGTTGCGGTGCTCGAGCTGCTCCTGCAGCTTGCCCATCTCCTCCAGCAACTCGTCGCTGTAGTCGGTGGCCATCTGCTCGGCGATGTCGTTGTAGCGCTGGAGCATCGCCATCGTCTCGGCGACGCCTTCCTGCACGTTGCCGAGGACGGTCTTCTCCTCGTTGAGCGGCGGCTCCTGCTGGAGCATGCCCACCGTGAAGCCCGGCATCAGCCTGGCCTCGCCGTTGGACGGCTGCTCCAGACCGGCCATCATCCGGAGCAGCGTCGACTTCCCGGTGCCGTTCGGCCCCAGGACACCGATCTTGGCTCCTGGCAGGAACGACAACGTGACGTCGTCAAGCACAACCTTGTCGCCGTGCGCCTTGCGCACGCGCTGCAGCGTGTAGATGTACTCCGGCATGCCCTCTAGCTTAGGGGCTCCCCGGCCAGGCTTCCGCCGCTCCTCCCGATGAGCACCCGGCCCGCTCGCCCGCGCCGGTCAGGAGGCGGGCTCATGCGGCAGCGAACGCGGCGGCGGCGACTGCGGCGGCTGCACGGCCGGGACGCAGACGCGGTCGCGCCCCAGCTCCTTGGCCCGGTACAGCGCCAGGTCGGCGGCGGCCAGCAGGTCGATCAGGTCGTCGCCGTGCACGTTCATCAACGCGACCCCGGCCGAGATCGTCACCCTGACCAGGGTGTCGTCGACCGGGATGGCCATGAGAGCGACGTGTGTACGCAGCCGCTCGGCCACCTGGCGGGCCTCCACGCCGTCGGCTCCCGGCAGGAGCACGACGAACTCCTCGCCGCCGAAGCGCCCCACCACGTCGTAGTCGCGGAGCTGACCGCGCAACGTGCTCGCCACCCCGACCAGCACCTGGTCGCCGACCAGGTGACCGTGGGCGTCGTTGACCCGCTTGAAGTGGTCGATGTCGATGATCAGCAGGGCCAGGGCGTCGCCCGTGCGGCGGGCGCGGACGATCTCGGTGTCCGCCTCACGCTGCCAGGCCGCCGCGTTGAGCAGCCCGGTCTTGGCGTCCGTACGGGCGGCTGCCTGAAGCTGAGCGTGCAGGAGGCTGCGCTGGAGCAGCACCACGGGCGGCAGCGCCAGGATGAGCAGGGCCAGGTTGAGGCCGCAGAGGATGGCGACCGTGACGCCGAGGCAGAGCTCGACGACGTCCAGCAGCACGCTCTCCCGGTCCCACAGGACCTCGCGCCAGGTGATGTCGGGGTCGGCCGTGCGCGCGGCGACGGCGATGAGCCCGATGTTCAGCAGGGCGAACAACACCGCGGCCGCCACCGCGTACAGGATCGGCGGGCCGCTCCCCCACGACAACGACCACGGGTCCTCGACGACATGGTGGAAGGCGAGGCTGGCCGTGCAGCCGGCCAGCCCGATCGCCGCCGCGCTGAACACCCGCCGGTGCAGCACCGTCGCCCGCACCCGCACCTGGAGCAGGATCTGCAGCACAATGGGCGCGAACAACGCGTACACCGGTGGCAGGAGCAGCGCCACCGGCAACCACCAGGCCGACAGCAGGTCTCGCGAGACACCCGCCGGCATGCCGAGCCGTCTGCTCGCCTCGATGCACACCGCCCCGCACGCCATCAACGCGCCGAACGTGAGCGCGTCCTGCCACCGGAAGGCGGTGGACGCCCCCAACACGACGATCGCCGCGAGATCGAGGGCGACGATGGCGCAGAGGTAGAGCACCAGACGGCGACGTTGCCCGAGCAACGGCCAGCGACCAGCCAGCGTTGACACACCACCGCGAGACTTGACCGAGGCGTGACCGGTAACCGCCATCCTGTCTCCTCACTGACTAACGATGTGTAACACAATAATTGCGGAGTGTGCGTCGCGCGACGGGAACCGATACGTTGGCAGCCGGCCCGCCCCAGCCAGGGGCGGGCGGTGCTGGAGAGCCGTGCTGGAAAGGAGCGACCATGGTGCGGGGCGTAACCTGGACCGACCAGCTGCCCTAGCCAGACCCATACGGGGCAACACACCATCGGCCCACCCTCGGGGGAACCACTGGGACTTCGGCCGATGCCCCCTCCTCCCCCCTC
>NZ_POUD01000464.1 GCF_003236395.1 Nonomuraea aridisoli
GGTGGCCGGGGCCGGGCTGGCGTACCAGCTGGGGTTGCAGCGGCGGTTCGTGGACGCGGTGCCGGAGGAGGTGCGCGGGCAGGCGTTCGGGCTGCAGACCGCGGGGCTGATGTCGGGCCAGGCGGCCGGCGCGGCGCTGGTGGGCGCGCTGGGCGAGGTGATCGCCCCGGCGCAGGCCATCGCCGTGGCGGGCGCCGCCGGCGTCCTCGTCGCCCTCGCCCTGACCCCGGCCCTCCGCCCTGCCCCCGAACGGGCCGCGATCTAGATCGAGCCGGCCGGGAGCTCGCCGGAGCCGCGGATGATGAGCTGGACCGGGAGCTCGACGTGCTGGGACGGGCCCGCGTCGCCGGTCAGGCGGTGGAACAGCAGCTCGGCCGCCACCTGCCCCATCCGCGCCGGATCCTGCGCCACCACGCTCACCCCGGGGTCGAGCAGGTCGGCCAGCTCGAAGTCGTCGAACCCGACCAGCGCCACCCGCCGCCTCTCCAGGGCCCGCAGCGTCGTCACGGTGTAGCGGCCGTTGCCGGTGAACAGCGCCGTCGGCGGGTCGTCCAGCCCGAACAGCCGGTCCAGCTCGGCGCGTACGCCCACCGCCGACGGCGACCGCATCGACACCAGCCGGGGATCGAACAGCTCGCCCAGCTCCTCGCGATAGCCGCGCAGCCGCTCGGCCGCCGTGAAGATCGCCGGGTCGTCGCCGAGGAAGGCGATCCTGCGGTGACCGTGCTCCAGCAGGTGGCGGACCGCCCGCCGGGCCCCGCCGGCGTTGTCGGCCAGCACGGTGTCGACGTCGATCCCCGGCTCGGGCGGCCGGTCGGCGAACACCACGGCGGTGCCGGCCTCCAGCTCCGGCCGCAGGTAGGAGTGGTCGTCACCGGCCGGCACCACGATCAGCCCGTCGACCCGCCGCGCGCAGAACGTCTCGACCAGCTCGCGCTCCCTGCCGGGCTCCTCGCCCGACGAGCCGCTCAGCAGCAGGCACCCGTGCTCGATGACGACGTCCTCGACGGCTCTGCTCAGGCCCGCGTAGAACGGGTCGGCGACGTCCTCGATGACCAGCCCGATCGTGGCGGTCCGCCCGCTGCGCAGCACGCGGGCGCTCTCGTTGCGGGAGTAGCCGAGCAGGTCGATGGCCGCGCGCACCCGCTCGGCGGTCTCGGGATGGACGCCGGGCTCGCCGTTCACCACCCGCGAGACGGTCTTGAGCGCCACGCCGGCCGCCGAGGCGACGTCCTTCATCGTCGGTCTCACACCAGGATCATCGCGCACTCGGGAGGGGCGGACAACGTTGTCAAGCAGGTGTGCCAGAGTGTTCCACTATGTCGTTGAGATCCGTCTTGCTCGTGGCCGGATTCGCACTGGCCGCGCTCAACCTGCGCCCCGCCATCGCGGGCGTCTCCCCCCTCCTCGACGAGATCATGGACGACGTGGGCCTCACGCCCGCGGGCGGCGGCGCGATCACCACCGTCATGGTGGTCTGTCTCGGCGTGTTCGGCCCGCTCACCCCGCTGCTCGCCCGCCGTTTCGGCCTCGACCGCACGCTGCTGGCCGGGCTGGTCGTGATCGCCGCGGGCGTGTCGCTGCGCGGCCTCGACGGCGCCCCCGCCCTCTACCTCGGCTCGGCCCTGGCCGCCACCGCGATCGCCGTCATGAACGTGTCCATGCCCGGCATCGTCAAGCACCACTTCCCCACCCGGGTCCACCTCATGACCGGCGTCTACGTCTCCATGGTGGTCGGCGGCGCCGCGATCTCCTCCGCCGTGGTGATCCCCCTCGAACACGCCACCGGGTACGGCTGGCGCGGCGTCTCGGCCCTGCTCGCCCTGCCCGCGCTGCTGGCCGCCCTGCTGTGGCTGCCCCAGGCCCTGCGCCGCCAGGAACGCGCCGCGAACGGCCCCCGCCCCTTCGCCACGGTGCTGCGCAGCCGCGTCACCTGGTACGTCACCGCCCTGATGGGCCTGCAGTCGCTCACCTTCTACGTCATGCTGGCCTGGCTGCCGACGATCTTCCTGGAGGCCGGCCTGCCCGCCGACCAGGCCGGCTACCTGCTCAGCCTGACGAACCTGGTCCAGGTCGGCGCCACCCTCGCCGTCCCCGTGCTGGCCGGCCGGCGGGCCTCGCAGGTGCCGTACGTCGTCGGGGCCGGGCTGCTGACCGTGGCCGGCTATCTCGGCGTGCTGCTCGTGCCCACGACCGTGCCGTGGTTCTGGATGGTCGTGCTCGGGATCGGGCAGGGGGCCTCGTTCGCGCTGGCGTTGCTCATCATCGCGCTGCGGCCGGCCGACCCGGCGGCGGTGACCGCGCTGTCGGCCGTGGCCCAGTCGGTCGGGTACGTGATCGCGGCGTTCGGGCCGCTGGTGTTCGGCTTTCTGCGGCAGGTGTCGGGCGGCTGGACGGTGCCGCTGGTCACCGGGCTCGGCGTGCTGGTCGTGCAGATCGTGGCCGGCTGGTTCGCCGGGCGCCCCGCGACTTTAGGCAAGGCTACCCTTTGACCATGGTGCTGACCGAGACACTCCAGCGGCTGGCCGACGAGCGCGGCGGGGTGATCGGGGTCGAGCCCGGCCTCGTCATCGAGCCCGACGAGACCTGGACACCGGTCGGCGAGCTGGTGCGGGAGCCGTACACACTGCTGGCGGAGCTGGTGGACGAGACGGCCGCGCGCTGGAACGCCCCGAGGCACGTCGGCGCGGCGCTGTTCTGGAAGACCTACGGCTACTGGCACACCCTGCCGATGGCGCTCGGCTGGGCACTGGACGGCCGGGTGCCGCTCATGCGGCTCGCGGAGACGTACTTCAAGGTGTCCGGGGCCGGGGTGACGATCGCGGCCACGCGTGTGAGCTGGGGCGACGGCGCGGGCGCGATCGCCGGGGCGCTCCAGGAGTCGCAGCTGCCGCTGATCCGGGCCGTCAACGCGCTGGCCAAGGTGGGTGAGCGCACGCTGTGGGGCTCCACGGCGGAGGCGATCGCCCACCCGCTGACCTCGATCGTGCCCGGCGACTACCTGCGGCTGCTGCGCGACATCGGGCCGCCGGTCGACGGGCTGATCGAGCCCGCCGGCGAGGGCTACTTCCGCAGGACCTGCTGCCTGTGGATCACCCTGCCCGGCGTGGAGCCCTGCGGGAGCTGCTGCGTGCTCAGGCCACCGACTCGACCGGCTCGTCCATCGGCCTGAGCTCGTCGGCGTAGCTCACCGAGACGCGCCGCATCACCCCCGAGCCGTCGATCGAGTACTGCCCGAGCCGCCACAGCGGCGGCGAGTACGCGTGGATCGAGACGCTCTCGTCCACCGCCCCGGTGAGCCGGTGGATGTGGTCCGGCCCGAACGAGAACGACTGCCCCTCCGTGACCACCGTCTCCAGGTGCTCGCCGCCGATGCGCGGATTGCACTCCCGCAGCGCGCCCCGCACCACGTGCACGGCTCCTGAGGAGATGTCGTGGTCGTGCCAGCCCGTGTCGTCCTCGGGCCGCCAGCACAGCAACCAGACGTCCACGTACGCGTCCCGGTAGAGCGAGGCGTAGTGCCGCCCGCCGTCCTCCGGGAAGTCGACCTCCGCGCTCCACTCCTCGGGCCGCGTGGCCAGCGTGTCGACCAGCTCACGCAGCTCGCGCCGGTCAAGCGTCCGCTCCGGCAGACCGGCGCAGACGCCCCCGCCCTGGATCTGGTTGCTCATGTAAGAGACTCCTTTCTATTCAATAGGCGGCGGGGGTTGGTGACTTTGATGGCGTGGTCGGCGGCGGTGCCGAGG
>NZ_POUD01000465.1 GCF_003236395.1 Nonomuraea aridisoli
GCGGGGCGGAGGCGCTCCGGCTGATCCTCGCGCTGGCGCCCGACGTGGCGCTGATCGACGTGCAGATGCCCGGAGGCGGCCTGGAGGCGGCCCGCCGGGTGCTCGCCGCGACCGAACGCACCCGAGTGATCATCCTGACCACGTTCGACCTGGACGAGTACGTCCACGACGCCCTCACCGCCGGCGTGTCCGGCTTCCTGCTGAAGAACGCCGCGCCGCAGGAGGTGCTGCACGCCGTCCGCACGGTCCACGCCGGCCACGCCATGCTCGCGCCCGAGGTCACCGCCAGGCTGATGCGCCAGTTCGCACCGCCGCGGCGGCGGCATCCGTTCGCCGGCGCCGTGCTCTCCGAGCGGGAGGTGCAGGTGATCCGGCTCGTCGCGCGCGGCCTGTCCAACCAGGAGATCGCCGGTGAGCTGGTCCTGAGCGTCGAGACCGTCCGTACGTACCTCAAGCGCATGTTCGCCAAGCTCGGCGTGCACGACCGCACCCACCTGGCCGTGCTCGCGCACGAGGCGGGGCTGCTGCACGAGCCGCGCTGAGGTGTCCCCTTCCGGGGGACGCGGCCCGCCGCCCCTCGCCCGCACCCTTGGGGAGATCGAGAACGACCGGAACGGGGTGAGCGTGTGATCGAGGTCCTGGGCCTCAGCAAGCATTACGGCGGCCGGAAGGCGGTCGACGACGTCACGTTCACGGCGCGGCCCGGCCGTGTCACGGGATTCCTCGGCCCGAACGGCGCCGGCAAGTCCACCACGTTGCGCGTCCTGCTCGGCCTGGACGCGCCCACGAGCGGCCGGGCCCTGGTCGCCGGCCGCCGCTACCGGGACCTCGCGCAGCCGCTGCGCACCGTCGGCGCCCTGCTGGAGGGCGCGGGCCCGGTGCCGGAACGCCGGGCGGCCGACCACCTGATGTGGCTCGCGCGGTCCAACCGGATCCCGCGACGGCGGGTGCGGGAGGTGCTCGACCTCACGGGGCTGGCGGAGGCGGCGCGGCGGCGGGTGAAGACGTACTCGCTGGGCATGAGACAGCGCCTCGGGATCGCGGCGGCGCTGCTCGGCGAGCCGGACGTCCTGATCCTCGACGAACCCGTGAACGGGCTCGACCCCGACGGCATCCGCTGGGTCCGCGACCTGCTGCGCGACCACGCCGCCTCCGGGCGGACCGTGCTGCTGTCGAGCCACTTCATGGCGGAGACGGCCGGCATCGCCGACGACGTGGTGATCGTCCATCGCGGCCGGGTCGTCGTGCGGGGGTCGCTCGCCGAGGTGACGGCCGGTCACGCGTCGCTGGAGGAGGCGTTCTTCGCCCGCACCGGCGACCGGACGGGAGGGCCGCGGTGAGCGCCTTCCGCGCGGAGTTGACCAAGATCCTCACCTTGCCCGGCGTCTGGATCGTCACCGGCGTCGTCCTCGCGCTCCAGGCGGTGGTCATGTCCCAGTCCGCCGGGCTCTTCGCCGGCGCCGTGGCCGCCATCACGCCGGACGGCGTCATCGAGGTCTTCGCGGGGCTCCCGCAACCGGCGGACGAGGCGATCCTCGGCCTGCTGGCCGGGGCGTCCCTGCAGATGGGGCCGTTCCTGCCCGTCCTCGCCGCCGTGATCGCGGGGCAGGAGTTCCGTTCCGGGCAACTCGGGGTGACGGTGCTGGCCGTGCCCCGGCGTGTCCGCCTGCTGGTGGCCAAGCTCCTCGCCACCGGGGCGTACGTGCTCGTCGTCGCGCTCCTCGTCGCGGGGACCAGCACAGCCTTCCTGTACGCCGCCGTCAGGGACTGGAACCCCGGCCTGCTCCTCACCGGGGAGGCGGTCCTCGGGCATGCGCGGTTCGTCGCTTTCGCGGTGCTGTTCTGCGTGACCGCCTTCGCCGTCACGCTCGTCCTGCGCGGCACACTGGCCGGTGTCGTCGCCTCCCTGGCGCTGACCGCCGTCACGATGACCCAGGTCCTGGCCGCGATCGCGCTGGAGCTCGACGCGCTCCTCCCGCTCGGCGCGGCCAGGAACCTGCTGCTCGATCCCGGGGTGAACGACCTCACCGCGAGCCCGGGGCACGGCCTGGCCGTCCTCGCCGGCTGGGCCGCGGCGACCGCGCTCATCGCGGGGCTCGCCCTGGGCAGGAGGGACGCGCGATGACCGTCCGTTTCCGCGACCTCGTGGCCGCCGAACGAATGAAGATCACCACGTTGCCCGCCACGTGGATCGCGCTCGCCGTCGCGCTCGCCGGCCACACCCTGCTCGGCTTCGCCGCCGGCACGGACATCGTGCGGGTCGCCGGGACCGCCGGGCCGTCCCCGATCGGTCAGACCGGCACGCTCATGCTCGCCCCGGCGTACGCGCTCGCCGCGGTCGCGGTGCTCGCGGCCGGCGGCGAGCACCGCGCCGGCCAGCTGCGCGTCACCCTGGCCGCCGTCCCCTGCCGCGACCGCCTGTTCGCCGCCAAACTCGCGACGACGGCCGCCTTCTGCCTCCTCGCGTCCATCCCGGCGGCCCTGCCCGGACACCTCCTGCGGCACGCCGCCGCCTGGCCGGTGGGGGAGTGGACGGGTCGGTTCGGGGCATCGGTGGCGGTTCAGGTGTTGCTCGGGCTCGTCGGGTTCGGGTTCGCCGTGGTGGCGAGCTCGGTGACGGTGCCGATGGCCGTGCTCGTCGTCCTGGCCGTACTCGGGTCACCGCTGCTCCGGAGCGCTCTTCCCGATGTCGTGCGGTTTCTTCCCCATGAGGCCGCGTCGAGTCTCGCCGGGATGTCCCCCGCGCTCGGACCGGTCGCCGGACTCGCCGTTCTGGCCGGATGGGCGGTGGTGTCGGTCGCCGTCGCCTGGCGCGTCTTCGTCCGCAGAGACGGCTAGCGCCCGCTGCCCAGGCCGACGCGATCATATGTGTTACAGCATATCTTCGGTCAATACATTCTGTGGGCCAGATCACCTGTGGCTGCGTCGCTGGTCAGGGCACCGTGTCGAGTACCGATTCGACGGCCTCGCACGGATTCATGTGGGGGCGCGCCTGATGGATCGCCGTCGCCGCGCGTACCGCGATCGTGCGCAGAATCAGGCGTTCGGCTGGAGCGAGTCCGCTGAGGATCCGCTCTTCCGCCGCCGACACGCGGTTCTCCGCTTCGGCCAGCACCCGGCGCCCGCGTTCGGTCGCGACGATCCGCCGTGCCCGCCGGTCCTGGAGATCCGGCTGCCTCTCGACGAGCCCGGCTTCGACGAGGTCGTCGATGAGGTACGTGAGTACGGTGCGGTCGATCACGAGCTGCTCCGCCAGCGTCCTCTGCCGTTGCGGCTCTCCGTGGGCGACGGCGGAGAGCACGTGGTAGCCCCTGCTGCTTCCCGGCATGCCGCGAAGCATTTCGTCGACCTCTTCCTGCCAGGCCCGCAGGATCATGCCGAGAGACCATCCCAGATTGTCGACGGCGGCGTGCTCTCGCGCCGAGAGCGCGTTGACCGGTTCTTCCGCCATCCACTCAAGATACAGGAACAGATGGGTTGTACTGCCTATAGGTTGCCGAGCAACCTATGTGAGCAGCCACCCTGTCGGATGCTCGGCACCTTCATCATTCATTGACAGAGCTCCAGACCGCTGCCGCTGATGTTCCGCGGCTTTCTGCGGGACCACCTCTAGGCCCAACGCCGTTCAGTTAAGGACGAAGGCGGTTCGTCAAGACCGGTGAACGAAGCAGCGGAGCCGCTGTAGAAGAGGTCTGTCACTCCAAGACATCCTCACTACAGGAGCTCCGCTGTTGGAACAGGT
>NZ_POUD01000466.1 GCF_003236395.1 Nonomuraea aridisoli
CTCCGGCGGCTTTCAGGGTGGCCAGCATCGGGATCCCTAAGCGGAGGGCATACAGGCCGGTCCGATTGTATAAGTACAATCTGTTGACGATGTGATTATTGTACCGTTACTTTTGCTTCATGGTGCTTAACTTCGGAGCGGTGCTCTCGGTCAATGCAGGAGAAGCGAAGCCGATGACCGTCCAAGGGGAGACGATCACCACGGGTTTCGACAAGCGCCCCATCGATGGCGCGGTGCAGGTCGAGGCGAGTGGGCTGGTCACTGACGACCATGTCGACGACGCAGACGATCTGGATCGTGCGCTGCTGTTCTACCAGCGCAGTTACTACGACAGCTGGAACAACGAGCTCGGTCGCGAGCTGCCGCACGGCACCTTCGGCGAGAATCTGACCATTGAGGGACCCGAGGACGACAAGGTCATGCTCGGCGACGAGCTGTGCATCGGCGAGGTACGCCTGAGGGTGACGCAGCCGCGCATCCCCTGCCGGAAGATGGCCGTCCGGCTCGGCCACGAAGGCTTCCCGAGTCGCTATCTGCGCAGCAGACGGGTGGGCTTCTTCTGCAGCGTGATGGAACCCGGTCTCGTACGGTCTGGGGACAAGATCGAGCTGGTGCACCGGGTCGAGGACGGCATCTCCATGGCCGACCTGGCCCGCGTCCTGCACCTGGAGCCGCCCAACGTCGAGTCGCTCAATCGCGTACTAGCCTGCTTCGCGCTGCCACCGGCCCTGCGTACCAAGGCCGAGAAGCTTCTCCGACGTGCCCAGGGAGACGACGGAGCGTGGTCCGGCGACCGTGCCCTCCTCGTCACGGCCCGCCGCCGGGAAGCAGTTGAGGTGGTCTCCCTCGACCTGGCCGACCCGGAGGGCACGCGCCTGCCGGACTTCGAGGCTGGGCAGTTCCTGACCCTGTCACTCGACGTGCCGGGCGCCGACAAGCCCCTCGTACGGACATATACCCTGGTCGGACGCAGCGAGGACGGCCACGGCTACCGCATTGCCGTCAAGCGCGAGCCTGCCCCGGCCGACTCGCCGGACGTCCCCGCCGGTATCGCTTCAGGGCATCTGCACGCGGCCGTCGGAGTGGGTTCACAGCTCCTGGCGCGCGCGCCGCGCGGGCGGTTCGCCGTCAAGCCGGGTCACCGGCCCGTGGTGCTCATCAGCGCAGGGATCGGGATCACTCCGATGCTCGCCATGCTCGAACATCTCGCGGCGCAGAAGCGCAAGTCCGGACGCCCAGTCCACTTCGTCCACGGAGCCCGCTCGTCGCACGAACTCGCCTTCGGGGCGCACGTGCGCCGCCTGGTCGCGTCCAGTGAACTGCTGCACAGCCATCTGCTGTTCAGCCGACCCGCGCCCGAGGACGTCCTCGGACGGCACTTCGACGAGGCCGGACGGGTCACCCCAGCCGTGCTGGAGCGGATCCTGCCGTCGCTGGAGGCGGACTACTACGTCTGCGGGCCGGCCGAGTTCATGGCGGACATCGTCACGGGCCTGATCCACCGGGGCGTTCCCCTTAACCAGGTGCACTACGAGTTCTTCGGGGCGGCGCGGTCCTTGCTCGGCGAGGAGAAGACGGAGGACGGTCCTGTGGCGACGGGCGCCGACGGACGGCCGATCGTCGTCACCTTCGCCCGGTCCGGGATCGCCGTTCCATGGCGCAAGAACACTTTCAGCCTGCTTGCCCTGGCCGAACAGGCCGGTCTGCGCCCCGAAGCCTCATGCCGCACCGGGCTGTGCGGAGCCTGCGTTTCCAGGATCGACGACGGCGAGGTCGAGTACGCGATCGACCCGATGTACGGTGTGCAGCCAGGACAGGTAACGGTGTGCTGTGCCCGTCCCAGCACGAGCGTCATGATCGACCTGTAGGCGATCGATTCGTCAGCAGTCGATCCTCGGAGAACCGATCTGAAGCGAGGGGCGATCCGCGCGAGAACGCCCTATGGAAGAGGAGGGTGATGTCGGCCGATCCCAGCCTGTTCGCGGACCTGCTGGATGAAGACGGGCAGACCGGACCGGTCTACCAGCGCATCGCGGAGGCGATCGCCACCGCCGTGACAACCGGCCGTCTGCTGGCGGGCGAGCGCCTGCCCACCCACCGTGAGCTGGCGCGCGAGCTAAGAGTTGCTGTTCCCACGGTCAGCCGCGCCTACCGCGAAGCCGAACAGCAGGGGCTGATCAGCAGCACCGTCGGGCGGGGCACCTTCGTATCCGGCGTCTCCGGCATCCCGCACCTGCGTGGCACACCGGCTCCCGGGCAGCCCGCAGATACCGGGCGGCTTGACATGGCGGTCAACGCCCCCGCGCGAGGGATGCATGAGGAACTGCTGCGCATGGCGCTCACCGCAGTCTCCACCTCCGCCGACGCCGGCACGCTCCTCGGCTACGAGGCCGACATCGGCAGCTACGACCACCGGAGCAGCGCGTGCAGGTGGCTGGCGCACGGCGGCCTGGATGTCGAGCCCCGGCAGGTGGCGATCTGTCATGGAGGCCAGCACGCGCTCCTGGTGGCGCTCACCGCGTCGCTGCGGGCAGGCGAGACGCTTCTCACCGAGGCGCTGACGTATCCTGGGGTCAAGTCCGCCGCCCAGTTGCTGGGTATCGGCCTCTCCGCCGTCGCCATGGACGCGCAGGGGCTGATCCCGGAGGCGCTGGAGGAGGCATGCGTATCCAGTACGGCGCCGCGGGCGCTGTACTGCATGCCGACGGCTCACAACCCGACAGCCGTCACCCTCTCACCGCAGCGTCGGCAGGCGATCGTCGACATCGCCCGCCGCCACGATCTAATGATCATCGAGGATGACGTCTTCGGACTGCTGGCCCAAGACGCCGTGACCCCTCTGGCCGCTCTGGCTCCCGAACGTACCCTGTACCTCACAAGCCTGTCGAAGACCATCGCGCCGGGGCTACGCTGCGGTTTCCTCGCCGGACCGCCGCAGCTGACCGATCGCCTCGGCGCCCTCGTCCGCGCCACCGTCTTCAACCCCTCACCGCTCTCGACGGCCGTCGCCATGCGCTGGCTCGACGACGGCACCGCGGACCGGCTGCTCGACTGGCAATGCGGGGAGATGGCGCGTCGGCGGACGGCGGCCGAGCACCTGCTGGGGGCCCATCCGGCGATCAGCCACGTCAGGAGCGCCGCCCTACACGCCTGGGTGGAAATGAGGGAACCGTGGACCGCGTCCGAGGTGGTCTCACTCGCCGACGGCCTGGGCATGACCATCAGCCCCACGATGTACTTCCTCGCCGGAAACCAAACTCTTCCCAGGGGTGTCAGGTTGTGCCTGGGCAACGCCGCCGACGTCGGCACCCTGACCACCGCACTCCGCACTCTCACCGAAGGCATGGAACGAGGCCGACCGACCTGGGCCTCGGGCACCCAGGTCTGATGCCTCTCGCGCGCAGCGGCACCACTCAGCACAGGCCACAGCCGCAGGAAGACCCTGACGGCCACCGTACGAAAGGGACCAAGGACCACTGC
>NZ_POUD01000467.1 GCF_003236395.1 Nonomuraea aridisoli
CTTTTTTTTTTCAGGCAGAAGCCGGTATAGGAGCTGGGCGCTAGTCTCGTGGGCTCGGAAATGTGTATAAGAGCCAGGTGCGGGACCACGGGCCGGGGATCGGGGCCGAGCACCTGCCGCACGTGTTCGACCGGTTCTACCGGGCCGACCCCGCCCGCTCCCGGGACGGCGGCGGCACCGGGCTCGGCCTGGCCATCGCGGCGGCGCTGGTGGAGGCGCACGACGGCCGCATCGAGGCCCGCAGCCGCCCCGGCGAGGGCACGACGTTCCGCGTCATCCTCCCGGTCCGCGGACCCGGAAGCGCCGGGCCCGGGGGCGGCTGAGCCGTTCACCGCGCGGCGAGGCGGCGTTCACACACTATTCCCAGCTTCCTCCTGTCACCTATGGCGTGACAGGAGGGAGACCCATGCTGCGAAAGCCGATCAATCGCCCTGCTCCCGCAGAACCGGGCCAGGCCGGGCACGCGCTGCACGCCTTCAACCGGTACGAGATCAAGTACCTCGTCGACACCGCCCTCGTGGGCGAGTTGCGCGAGGAGATGGAGGCCGTCCTCGACCGCGACCCGCACAGCGGCGAGCACGGCTACGGCATCTGGAGCGTCTACTACGACACCCGGCGGCTCCGCTTCTACTGGGAGAAGATCGAGGGGCTGAAGTTCCGCAGGAAGCTGCGCATCCGCCACTACGGCGACCGGTTCGCGGTGACCGGCGACACGCCGGTCTTCGTCGAGATCAAGCAACGCGTCAACCGGGTCACACAGAAGCGCCGCGTGCGCCTGCCGTACCGGGACGCGCTGCGCCTGTGCGACGGCCGCGAGCAGGTCGGCCACGAGCCGGCGGCTCGGGGCTTCCTGGAGGAGGTCCTCGACCTCGTCTGCCGCCTCGATCTGCACGCCACCGCCATGACCGGTTACCAGCGCCACGCCTACGCCGGCCGCGGCGCCGACGTGGGCCTGCGCGTCACGTTCGACCAGCGGATCCGCGGCCGGGACCGCGACTTCCACCTCGGCGCGGACGCCGAGAACCGCTACATCGTCCCGCCCGGCAAAGCGATCATGGAGGTCAAGGCGAACGAGCGGGTCCCCTACTGGCTCACCGACCTGACCGCCCGGCGGAACCTCCAGGTGGTGCGGGTCTCCAAGTACTGCCAGAGCGTCGAGGCGTACGGGCTGGCGCCGCGCTCGATCTTCCACATCCCCGACCACGACCTCGACGTCCGGGCCGGCCACCCGGCGATCGCTCCGACGGAGGCATGACCCCCATGGACTTCTCTTTCCAGGACCTCTCGGGCACGTTCAGCGTGGCGGACATCGCCATCGCGATGTCCCTGTCGTTCGTGCTCAGCGCCATGATCGGCTGGGTGTACCGGGCGACCCACCGCAACGTCTCCTACAGCCAGTCGTACGTGCAGACGCTGGTCGTCCTCGGCATGCTCATCTCGCTGATCATGCTGGTCGTGGGCTCGAACATCGCGCGCGCCTTCGCCCTGGTCGGCGCGCTGTCGGTGGTGCGCTTCCGCAACGCCATCAAGGAGACCAGGGACGTCGGGTTCATCTTCCTGGTGATGGGCGTCGGCATGGCCGTCGGCACCCGGTTCTACCTGCTGGCCGTGGTCGCCGCCGTGGCGATCTCGCTGATCGTCATGATCATGCACCGGTTCGACTGGTTCCGGCTCAACGTGCGCCGTCAGGTCGTCAAGGTGCAGGTGCCGTCCGACGAGGACCACACGCACGCGATCCAGGACGTCCTGATCCGGCACACCGACGAGTTCGAGCTGGTCAGCATGGAGTCGATCAGGGCCGGTGCGCTGACCGAGCTCATGTACACCGTCAAGGTCAAGAAGGGCAGCGAGCCCGCCGACCTGATCGCCGGGCTGCGCGAGCGCAATCACGGCCAGTCGGTCACGGTCCTGACCGGTTACGACCAGAGCGACCTGTAGGCCGCCATGGCGCAGGACACGAAGCGGCCGCGGCACCGGGTCCCGGTCCGGCTCCGGCAGCACTGGAAGCTGGTCGCGTTGTGCGTGGCGTTCCTGGCGGCCTGCTGGGGGGTGTTCGGCAGCGGGACGATCCGCCCGTACGTCACCACCTCGCGGGTCGCCGAGGCCGGCGCCGTCGTGCGGGATCTCGCCGGGTCGAAGGAACTGTTCGACGCTTCCACGCCGCACGAGGTGACGCTCACGTTCCGGGACGAGAGCTACCAGGACATGCTGAGCGAGTACTTCGAGGACGGCGAGAAGAAGTACGTCGAGGCGGACCTGACCATCGACGGGACGCGCATCCCGAGCGTCGGCATCCGGCTCAAAGGCAACTCGACGCTCCAGGGCCTGACCTGGAACGGCCAGACCCGGCAACGCCCGGCCGGCGGTGGGCCCGGCGGTGAGCCAGGCCGTGGACAGCGCCCTGGGGGATTCGGCGACCCCGGCGGCGCCGAGCCCCCCGAGGGGTTCCAGCCGCCTGATCAGGCTCGCGGCGGGCGGCGGGGCGGGTTCGGGGCGGCGCTGAAGGCGGAGGAGCCGGAGAAGCTGCCGTGGCTGATCAGTTTCGACGAGTTCGTGGCGGGCCGCCGCTACCAGGGCCACTCCCAGATCGCCGTACGCCCCGCGGCCGCGCAGTCCGCCACGCTCCTCAACGAGGCCCTGGCCATCGCGATGGTCGGCGCGGCGGGCGAGCCCACCCAACGGTCGGCGTACGCGTCGTTCAGCGTCAACGGCCGCGCGTCCGGGCCGCGGCTGTTGGTGGAGTACCTGGACGAGGGGTACGCCGACAGGCTCGGCGACGGTGTGCTCTACAAGTCGCTGGCCTCCGGCCGCTTCGCCTACCAGGGAGAGGACCAGACTGAGTACGCCGACGACTTCAAGCAGGTCAACCTGGTGGGGCAGCGCGACCTGCAGCCGGTCATCGACTTCGTCCGATGGGTGGAGCAGGCGTCGGCCGAGGAGTTCTCGGCGGACCTGGCCGAGCGCCTCGACGTCGAGTCGTTCGCCCGGTACACCGCCCTGCAGAACATCCTGCTCAACTTCGACGACATGGCCGGTCCCGGGCGCAACTACTACCTCTGGTACGACCTCGGCACGAAAAAGTTCACGGTGATCAGCTGGGACCTCAACTTCGCGCTCATGGGTGACGCCACAGCGGGCCCCGAGGACACGATCGGCAGAGGCGGGGGCGGGTTCGGCGACCGGGGGGCCAGAGTGGGACAGACCGGCCCGGCCGATCGCACCGCGCCCCCGGGTGCTCGGGACGAGGCGGGTCCGGGCGGGATGTCGGGCCACGTCCTGAAGGAGAAGTTCCTCGCCGACCCCGCCTTCAAGAAGCTTTACGAACGCGAGTACGCCGCCCTGTCCGCCAAGCTCCTGGCGAACGGCGCCGCCACCGCCCTGCTGGACCGGCTGCTCAAGGCGTACAGCCTCAACGAAGGCGCCGACGCGGCCAAGGCCGCGCAGGAGGCGGCAAGCCTGCGCGAGACGCTCCGGACGCGGACGGAGGCGCTCACGTCGGGAAGGTGATCAGCGGGCGCGGAACGCCACGGCGGTGGCCGAGGTGATCGCCGTCACCACGACGACCGTGAGCAGCACGGAGCCCAGCGGACTCCCCCGCCGCGCCGGCGGTTCGGGACGCCTGAACGACGTCCCGATCGCCGGCGTCTCCTCCACCGTCGGCGTGACAACGTCCGGAACCTCCGCGAGCGGCACCACCCCTCGCACCGGGGCCTGGCCCCCAC
>NZ_POUD01000468.1 GCF_003236395.1 Nonomuraea aridisoli
GGCCGCTAGTCTCGTGGGCTCGGAGATGTGTATAATAGACAGCATGGCCATGGCGTTGAACTCCGGTTTCACTGTGGCCTGGGGACTGGCCATCGACAGGGTCAGACGTGATCGGACAGGGTCAGGCGTGGTCGGACAGGGTCAGGCGTGGTCGGACAGGGTCAGGCGTGGTCGGACAGGGTCAGGCGTGGTCGGACGTGGTCAGAGAGGGGCGGATGGGGTCAGGGCGGGTTTCCAGCGGGCTGGTCCTGGCCAGGGCCACGGTGCCCGCGGCGGTCAGCGCGGCCGCGACGACCGGCAGGACACCGGTGGGCAGCGGCTCGCCCAGCAGCAGCGCCCCGAACGCCACCGCGGTCAGCGGGTCGGCGATCTGCAGCGCCGCGAACGAGACGCCGAAGTGCCCGACGGCGTAGGCGCGCTGGAGCATCACCAGCGCCAGCAGCGCGGGGACCGGCAGCGCCAGCAGGTACCACCAGTTCCAGGCGCCGTCCACCAGTACCCGCATGAGGGTCGCGGTGGCGCCGTACAGGACGCCTGAGCTGGTGGCCAGCAGCGCCGCCCGGCCCGCGGCCGAGGCCGCGAAGGAGCCGGCCCACAGCAGCGCCGCCGCGGCGCCGGCCACGCCGAGCAGCGTGAGCACACCGGCCGGATCGAGATGGGTGGCACCGTCGTGCTCGGGGACGAGCAGCACCAGGCCGATCAGCCCCGCCGCCACGACCCCGGCCGCCGCCAGCTCCGCCCGCGACGGCCTGCGGCCGTGCAACGTGGCGGCGATGGGCAGCGCGAACAGCAGGCTGGCCACGCCCATCGGCTGCACGATGGTCAGCGGGCCCAGCCCGAGCGCGACGATGTGCAGGCCGCCACCCGTCACGATGGAGGCGCCGCCGAGCAGCCAGCGCGGCCGGCGCAGCAGCGCCAGCAGCCCGGGCCGGGCGGTGCCGGCCGCCTCGAACTGCTGCAGCGCGGCCCCGAGCGCGAAGAACAGCGAACCGACCAAGGCGATCACCGCGGCCAGCACAGTCATGCGCCCTCCTCTCAGACGGATGGTTGCCAGGCAGGGTCAAACGGACGTGTCCGCCGGAAGGCCGGCCGGGGAAGCGTTGGTGGCGCGCCGCTTCCTGATCCACCGCACGACCTCGACCACGACGGTGACGGACAGCGCGATGCCGAGGCCCAGCAGCAGGCCCTTGATCGGGTCGTTCTCGAACGCCATCCCGCCGAAGAAGCCGATCAGCCCCGAGTACACGCCCCACGAGACGGCCGCCAGGGCGTCGAAGAAGGTGAACGAGCGCAGCGGATGCCGTACGGCGCCCATGGTCAGGGTGGTCGCGGTGCGCCCGCCCGGGATGTAGCGGGCCACGACCAGGACGAGCCCCCCGCGTACGGCGAGGGCGCCGCGTGCCCAGACGAACGCCCTCCTCTCGCGGAGCCGGCCCCCGGCTCTGTTCCCGATCAGGTAGGAGATGTGGTCGCCGGTGAACGCGCCCAGCGACGCCACCACGATGACCAGGGCGAGGTTCGGCTCGCCGGTCGCCGCGAACACACCTGCGGTGATCACCGACGTCTCCGCCGGCACGATCGGGAAGAACCCGTCGAGCAGCGCCAGCGCGAACAGCGCCACGTACAGCCACGGCGACGACATCGCCTGCTCGACGAAGTCGAGGATGGCGTGCGACATAAAGGTGTACTCCGATCCTTTTGGGCACCCACACAGCGTCTCGGTGCGGGAGGTCGGGAGGCATCGGGGATGCCCCCGGTCGAACGCGGCCCTTCCCCTGACACGGGTCAGGGCCGGTACCCCATGACGCTAGAAACCCCGCAGGTCACGGCACATCGGACGATCGGCACGCAGTACCCCCTACTTTCGTCAGGGGCGCCGCCGCGACCTCCGGATGACACCTTCGATCCAACCGATCCGCACCGTGGGACACAGCAGTGGAGATGGGCGTTTCCGAGGTGGTGCCAGCCCTACCGCGACGGTGGCTCCCGCCCCACCCCGACTTTCGTCAGGGGTGCTCCCTGACCTCCGGGGGGACCGGCCGGGCGGGCGCGGCGGATAACGTCGGGGCGTGCACGCTCTTCGCCGTCTTCGCCGGGAGAGCCGCCGCCACGTGGTCTACGACCTGCTGCTGTGGGTGGTGCTCGGCGTCTTCATCGCCGCCATGGGGCCCGACCCGTTCAAGGACCCCGCCGGGTTCGCCATGGTCACCGTGCCCCGGGTGGGGCTCGCCTCGGTGGCGGTGCTCGTCGGCCGGCCCTACCCGCTGGCGGCGCTGGTGCTGCTGCTGCCGCTCGGGCCGTGGCAGTTCAGCGAGGGGTTCGCGACCGTCGACCTGAGCTGGCTGCTGCCCCGGCGCAACGTCAAGATCCTGCCGCTGCTGGCGACGTCGCCGTACATCATGTGGTACGCCTACCTCACCGGGCGGCTGCTGGCCCGGGCGTGGCCGGCGCTGGCGGCGTTCGGCGTGATCTCGCTGGTCGGCGTGGGTGTGGTGCTGGCGCAGGGCGGCGACCTCGCCCTGTGGGTGTCCATGGGCACGGCGCTGCTCGGCACCTACCTGGCGCCGTACGTGCTGGGGCTGGTGCGCAGGCTGCTGCTGCAGCAGCGGCGGCAGACCCGGCTGTCGGTCGAGGCGCAGGCCAGGATGCGGGAGCGGGCCAGGATCGCGCGTGACATGCACGACTCGCTCGGCCACGACCTGGCGCTGATCGCGGTCCGGGCGGCGGGGCTGGAGCTGGCTCCCGGCCTGGCCCCCGAGCAGGTCAAGGCGGCGGGGGAGCTGCGCGAGGCGGCGGCCGACGCCACCGAACGGCTCCGCGAGATCATCGGTCTGCTGCGCGAGGAAGCGGACGCGGCGCCGCTGTCGCCGGTCGGCGAGGACGTGGCCGAGCTCGTCCGCCGCGCCCGCGACTCCGGCATGTCGATCACCCTCGACCTGTCTCCTGGCCCGGTGCCCGACCTGGCCCGGCCCGTCGTCCAGGAGGCGCTCACGAACGCCGCCAAACACGCCCCCGGCGCCGCCGTCGAGGTCTCGATCTCACCCCACCGGATCCGCGTCCGCAACGGCCCGCCGCGCACCCGTCCCACCGCCCGCCCCGGCGGCCTGGGCCTGGCGGGCCTGCGCGAACGCGTCCGCCTGGCCGGCGGCGCCCTCTCCGCCGCCTCCGTCGCCGACGGCTTCGAACTCGACGTCACCATCCCCCATGTGGTGGGACGGGACGGGTCGGAAGCGGTGACGCTGGAGGGATGAGTCGAACGAGAGCCCGCGCGGTCGCCGCGATCGTCGCGGTGGCGGCCACGTTGCCCTACCTCGTGTTGAAGCTCCTCTGGCTGGCAGGCAGCTCGGTCGGTGTCACCGATCCCGACCTCACGGGTGACGCCACGATGATGGGACTCAACGCGATGACCTTCGGCATGGAGGTCGTCCCCTGGCGGCAGTCCCATCGAGCCGTGGTGTACCTGCTGGTCTACGGCGGTTTCATGACGCAGGGGGTGAGCCTCATGATCGCCTTCGCCCTCTACGCGCGCGAACGGTGGCCGGACGTCTTCACCACGGCGACCGCCTCGCCGTTCACGAGCCCGCCCCGGTCGTTGCAGACGGTCGTCGCACGGGGTTGTCTGCTGGTGGCCGTGCCGGTCGGGGGCGTCAGGCTGGCG
>NZ_POUD01000469.1 GCF_003236395.1 Nonomuraea aridisoli
CGCCCGTCCCCCGCACGACCCCGAAGCGGCGCCGGCCCTGTCCATGGGTCCGCCGGTGACGGGCGATCCGACCGATCTGGCGCTGCTGATGCGGCTGAAGAAGGCGCTCGAGGAGCTGTCGTGAGGTTCCCCTCACTCAGGAGGAGGCCACGAGTGGAGCAACGACAAGAGGTTCTGGAGGAGATGGCGCTCCTGCGTGAGCGCACACCTGACGTGACCGGGAGTGTCGCCTGCACCGTGGACGGCCTCCAGATCGCCTGCGACCTCGACGAGGAGACGGGCGAGAAGGCGGCGGCGCTGTCGGCGGCGCTGATCGCGATGAGCCGGCGGATGCTGGCCATGACGAGCCGGGGGTCGTTCGAGGAGACGATCATCGCCGGCACGGCCGGTTTCGTGGCGTTCTACGCCGCCGGCCCCACCATCGTCCTCACGGTTCTCGCCAGGCCCGGCACGAACGTCGGCCTGCTGCGATTGGAGGGCAGGAAGACGGCTGCCGCGCTGGCCGCCGTCGCGAAACGCAAGAACTGACCCCTTTCCGGCCGAAACCCGGAGAAAGCGAGGAAGAGCATGGCAAGCATGGACGTCTCCCTCAAGGAGATGATGCAGGTCGACGGCTCGCTCGGCGCCGCGATCGTCGACTACGGCAGCGGCATGGCGCTCGGCACCCTGGGCGGGTCCAAGGACCTCGACCTGCAGATCGCCGCCGCGGGCAACACCGAGGTGGTCAAGGCCAAACTCCGCACGATGGACTCGCTGGGCCTCAAGGAGGCCATCGAGGACATCCTCATCACGCTGGGCGGCCAGTACCACATCATCCGCCCCATCTCGGGGCGCGGCGGCAAGGGGCTCTTCCTGTACCTGGCCCTCGACCGCAACCGCGCCAACCTGGCGATGGCCCGCCACCAACTGCGGAGCATCGAGGAGAAGCTGGAGGTCTGAGGAGGGAGGGTGGCCCGCCCGCAGGCGGACGGGCCACCCGGTGGATCATCCCTTGGTGAGTTTGGTGATCTCGGCGACGATGTCCGGCCACAACGCCCGGGGCAGGTCGTGGCCCATCCCCGGATACGTCACCAGCCGGGAGCCGGGAACGGCCGCCGCCGTGGCGCGCCCGCCGGCCACCGGGATGAGCGGGTCCTCCTCGCCGTGCAGCACCAGCGCGGGCACCCGCACCGCCGCCAGCGCCTCGGTACGGTCGCCCGAGGCGTTGATGGCGGCCAGCTGCCGGGCGGTGCCCGCCGGGTCGAAGCAGCGGTCGTAGGCGAGGCCGGCCCGCGCCCTGATCAGCTCCCGGTCCAGCTCGTAGCCGGGCGACCCGATGACCGACCAGGTCACCACCGCCTGGTCCATCACGCCGTCGCGGTCGGACGGCGGCCGGGACAGCAGCGCCCCCATCGCGGCCTCCGTGGGCGGGGCGACGCCGGGGCCCGGCGTGGACATGATCGAGGTGAGGCTCAGCACCCGCTCCGGGTGGCGGATGGCGAGCGTCTGGGCGATCATGCCGCCCATCGAGGCGCCCACCACGTGGGCGGCGGACCAGCCGAGGGCGTCCATGAGCCCGGCGGCGTCGTCGGCCATGTCGTCCAGCAGGTACGGCGCGGGCTCGCCTCGGGCGGGGACGCCCGCGTCGTGGAGGTGCGTGGACAGACCGGCGTCGCGGTTGTCGAACCGGACGACGTGGTGTCCCTGCTCGACCAGGAGCCGGCAGAGCTCTTCGTCCCATTGGATGAGCTGCGCGCCGAGTCCCATGATGAGGAGCAGGGGCCGGCCGTCGGGAGAGCCGAAGCTCTCATAGGCGATGTCGATGCCGTTGGCGGTTACGCGGGTCGTCACGCGCACCAGAATGACATTCTGGTGCGCGCGCGTAAAGCCGTCAGTCCGTCGCCGCGGGGGTGGCGGCAGGGGTCGCGGTCGCCGTGGGCTCGGGCTTCGGCGGCTTGGCCGGGTTGTTGTCGCGCTCGGCCCAGGCGCGGGTGGAGAACGGCACCGGATGGTTCTTCTTGCCCAGGCCGGGGCCCCACTTGGTGATGACGTAGTCGACCTCGATGTGGCCGAGGCCGCCGTTGCCGTTGACGTACAGCGTGTTCGGGTTGAACCGGCCGCCGGTCAGCTCGGCGAAGGTCTTGCCGTCGAGGTCCAGCATGATGCCGCGGCTGGAGGGCTCGCCGGGACCGCGGTCACCGACGAAGAACGGCATCTTCTTGCCCTTGTAGATCACGTAGCCCTCGGTCATCAGCGGCCAGCTGGGGCTGGCGGCCATGCCCTTCTGCATGGGCTTGCCGCTGGCGGGCAGGCCGGTGTCGCCGGCGCGGCCCGAGGCGTCGTCCCAGAAGTACGACGCGGTGGTGGAGCCCTTGAGCAGGATCTTCTCGGGGGCGTCGTCCGTGTCGGCGTGGGCGGCCGTGCCCGAGAAGGTCAGGGCGGCGCAGAGGCCGGTGGCGGAGAGCAGGGCGAAAGAGCGCATGCCGGATCGAGCAGTCATGAAAAGGTAAAGCCCTTCACGAGGAGACGGGGGAATTGCGCTTCATCGGGAAGCGCGCAGCAGGGCAGAACGCCTGATGTGGGGATGCCGCGCGGAGCGCAAGGTTCGAGCCTGGGGAAGGGGACCGCTCAGCGGTCGGCCGTCACTACGTGGTCTGGGGGTACGACGTGGTGATGCATGAAATGGTGTGTCCTCTCCATCACGCCTACCGGGTTAGCTGACGGGTTCGGACGTGGAGATGCCCTACCGGCACGGCGGCCGGATTCACCCCAGATGGTGGGTCCCCGGTTCCCGGAACGTCCGGGATTCGGCGCCAGCCGGTCGTCCCTTTTGTAAGGACAAGGTCACCGGCTGGTAGTGCGTAAGACTTTAACCATTGATCACGACACAGGCAAACGAATCGTCACGAATCGGAAGAAGATCTACCTAATAGGACAAAAGGAAAGGGGGCGCGGACTCGCCGCACCCCCGGTGAATTCAGGCCTCAGCCGCCGCTCTTGCGCCTGAACGATCTTTTACTCGCAGCCGGACCGTGCGCCCCATGGATCTTCGACGGGTCGCCGCCCCTGCCACCTGCGCCGCCGCTCGCGTTCTGGCTGCGCTTGCGCTCCAGCGCCTCGCGGAACTTGCGCTTCATCTCGTCCTCGGAAGTTTCGCTGACTTCCTGCTCCGGTGTCTCCGCCATGAGGACCTCCAAGGTGTTGGGGACACTCACAGCTTCGCATGGCATCGCGTACGGCGCGAAACCGGCCTCCCGGACGAGGGTGTCGCTGCGATCGCCATCAAACGGGCATATTGCGCAAAGACCTAGCAATCAGACGTTCCACGTGAGGGTGTCGTAGCACGGGCCCGGTCACGTGCGGGAATGCGGCCCGCATCGCCTCGTCCAGATCGGGACGGCTCACCTGGACGCCCCCCGGCGGGGTGCCAAGGATGGACAGAAGTGCGAGTGCGAGATTGAGAGGAGGCGTCATGTACGCCGAGCTTTTCGCCCTTCCTCCTCCTCGAAGACGCCGTCGCCGGCGCCGTGAGCGCGACTGGTTCCGCTACCGTCGCCGTCGCCGCCACGACCGCGCCCACTACGGCTACTACTACTGACAGATCGAGCGGCCGGGCCGGCGGGCCCGGCCGCTTCATGTCGAAGGCCGCGGGGTGGGAGGGCG
>NZ_POUD01000046.1 GCF_003236395.1 Nonomuraea aridisoli
CCCCCGCCGCCGTACAATCCCGGGCGGTCCCCCGAGGGCCCGTGGGTGGGAGTGGCACGGCCACCTGGTCCACCCGCTTCCCGCCTAACCTCAAGGCATGGACACGGACCACCGGCTCGGCCGGCACGTGAGAGCCAGGCCCGAGCCGGTCCCGCCGGGCGGCATCGCCCCCGGCCGTCCGAAGACCCGCTGACCGACCTGTGCCCCACGTGGCCGGCGATCGCCGGCCCGCCATTCCGCCATGCCCGGGAACCGGCCACGCCGTCCCGGCGTGCCGGAAACCTTCGAGGAGAACGCATGACCAGCAAAGTCGTCCTGATCACCGGCGCGAGCAGCGGCATCGGCGAGGCCACCGCGCGGCGGCTGGCCGCCGAAGGACACCGGGTGGTGATGGGCGCCCGCCGCGAGGACCGGCTCACCGCGACCGCCAAGGAGATCGAGTCGGCCGGCGGCTCGGCGGACGTCCGCCGCCTGGACGTTACCGACCGGCGCGACGTCGCGGCGTTCGTGGACGCCGCCGTCGAGCGGCACGGCCGCGTGGACGTGATCGTCGCCAACGCCGGCGTGATGCCGCTGTCCCGGCTCGACGCGCTGCTCGTCGACGAGTGGGACCGGATGATCGACGTCAACGTCCGCGGCCTGCTGCACGGCATCGCCGCGGCCCTGCCGCACTTCCAGCGTCAGGGCTCGGGCCACTTCGTCACCGTCGCGTCGATCGGCGCGCACCAGGTGTCGCCGACGGCCGCGGTCTACTGCGGCACGAAGTACGCCGCCTGGGCGATCACCGAGGGCCTGCGTCAGGAGCTCGACCCGGGCATCCGCGTCACCACCGTCTCTCCCGGCGTCGTGGAGTCGGAGCTGGCCGACTCGATCAGCGACCCGGCCGCGCGGGAGGCGATGCGGACGTACCGGGCGAACACCATCCCGCCGAGCAGCATCGCCGACGCCATCGCGTACGCGATCGGCCGGCCTCCCGCCGAGGACGTCAACGAGATCATCGTCCGTCCCGCCCGGCAGCGCTGAGGTCACCGCAGCAGCACCGGCAGCTCCGTCGGCCCCTCGGTCGAGATCGACGAGGTGTAGTCGAGGTCGCCCGCGTCCACGGCCAGGCGCAGCCCGGGAAACCGGGTGAACAGCATGGACAGGGCGATCCCGACCTCCAGCCGGGCCAGCGGCGCGCCCAGGCAGAAGTGCTCGCCGCGGCCGAACCCGAGGTGCGCCTCGGGCGCCCGCGAGACGTCGAACCGCTCGGCGTCCTCACCGAACCTGGCCGGGTCGGTCCCCGTCGCGCCGAACCCGATGACCAGGGCCTGCCCCGCCGGCACGCTCACCCCGCCGATCCGCACGTCGCGCAGCGGATAGCGGCACAGGGCGTTGACCACCGAGCCGCGGCTGCGCAGCGTCTCCTCGACCACCTCGGCCCAGCCGTCCCCGGCGATGGCCGCGTCGAGCTGCGCCCGGTCGGAGCACAGGGCGACGACCGCGTTGGTGATCAGGTGGACCGTGGTCTCGTGACCGCTCATCATCATGGCCCAGAGGACCCACACCAGCTCGTCGTCGATGAGCCGGTCGCCGTCCTCGTCCCGCGCGAGGCAGAGGGCGGTGGTGAGGTCGTCGCCGGGCTCCCGGCGGCGCCACCGCACGTGCGCGCTCAGGTACGCCCCCAGCTCCGCGCCCGTCTTCGCCAGCTCCGGAGAGGCGGTGCCGAACGCGACGAGCGTCTTGATCCAGTCGCGGACCTGGCCGCGGTCCTGCGCGGGGACGCCGAAGAGCTCGCAGATCACCGTGACCGGCAGCGGCTCGGTGTAGTGGCGGACGAGGTCGACCCGGCCGCCCTCGGCCGCCATCCGGTCGAGCAGCTCCCCGGCCAGCGTGCGGATGCGGGGTTCGAGCGCGTGCACGAGGGCGGGGGTGAAGGCCCGGTTGATCAGGCCGCGCAGCCGCCGGTGCTCGGCGCCGTCCTTCATCAGCAGATGGTCGGCCTGGACCATGTACCGCAGGGGCCAGTCGGCCGCGATGGTGCCGTCGTGCAGGGCCGTGAAGTTGCGCGGGTCGTTGCTGTAGAGATCGCTGTCATGGGCCAGGATCTCGTTGACCGCGTCGTAGCTGGCGACGAGCCAGGCCGCGACCCCGCCCGGCAGCTCGACCGGCACCACCGGCCCGGCCTCCTCGCGCAGCCGGCGCACGGTCTGCGACAGCCGCTCGCCGGGCGACGGCAATGGGTGCATGTCCAACGAAGTCTCCTGGGTAAGGGGATTCCCATTGTCGCGTACGCGTTCGAGACGGCGACGCCGTCACCGCGCCCGCCCCCTCCACCACGTGTGTCTAGACGAGCGGGCCGCCGTCCGGCAGCAACCCCTCTCCCTCCGGCCGCAGCGCGTACGCGATGCCGGCGTCGACGTCGCCGTCGAACCCGGTGCGGTACGCCACCCGGTAGGCGTCGTCGCCGAGCGCGTCGCGGGCCTGCCGTTCGCACGCCCGCCTGGCCGCCACCCACGCGGGCACGCCGGCCTGCGCCTCGCCGTGAGCGCTCCACAACCGCTGCGCCAGCCCGAGCAGCCGGGCCGCCCGCAGCGCCCGCCCCGCCGCGCCGGCCGCGAGGGCGAGCAGGTCGACGGCCAGGCAGACACCGAAGCTGTCGTGCAGCCGCCACTTGGTCCGCAGCGCCGCCTGCCCGTGGGCGGTGGCCGCGTCCGGGCGTCCCGAGCAGAGCTCGGCCTGCCCGCGCATGAGGTCGCCGTGGGAGCGCATCGACTGCTCGCCCCGCGCGTCGCAGAGCATGCGAAGCTCCTCCAGTACGGCGATGGCCTCGCCGACGCGCCCGCCGACGGTGAGCGCGTGGGCGCGGCACAACGACGTCACCAGCTCGGCGATGGTGGGATCGCCGTCGCCGCGGGCCTGGCAGACGGCCTCGGACGCCGCCATGACCTGCGCCAGGTCCCCGCGGACCGCCCCGGCCAGGGCCCGCAGGGCGGCGACGCACGTCCGCGCGTACGCGTCGCCGCTCCCGGCCGCCGCCTCGCACTGGGCGGCCCTGGTCTCGGCGCCGTCGGCGTCGCCCTGGGTGGCCGCCAGCAGGCCGTCGGCCCACAGCGCCTGCACGAGAGCCGGGCCGGGCGTCGCGTCGAGTGCGAGGGCCTGGCCCAGGTAGTGGCGGCCCTCCTTGACGTAGCCGCAGCCGTACCAGAAGAAGGCCAGGGTGCCGGCCAGCTCCAGCGCGGGGACGGCGTCCTGCGCGGCCAGGGCGTTCTCCAGGGCGGCGCGCAGGTTGTCGTGCTCGCCGATCATGCGGTCGTACCAGGCGATCTGGCCGGGCCCGAGCCAGCCGTCGGCGCCGCGGCGGGCCAGCGCCAGGAAGTGGTCGCGGTGGCGGCGCCGGACGAGCTCCTGCTCACCGAGGTCGCGCAGCCAGCCGGCGCCGTATTCGCGCAGCGTGTCGAGCATGCGGTAGCGCTCGCCCGCGCCGGCCGGCAGCCACGTCAGGATCGACTCCTCGGCCAGCGCGTCGAGCAGCAGCCCGATGCCGGCCTCCGGCAGCCGCTCGTCGGCGCACACCGCGCGGGCGGCCTCCACGTCGAAGTCGCCGCAGAACACCGACAGCCGCGCCCACAGCAGCCGCTCGGCCGGCTCGCACAATTCGTGACTCCACCCGACGGTGGTACGCAGCGCGCGATGCCACGGCGGCTCGGCCTCGTGCGGCGCGCCGGCGTCGTCGTCGCCGAGCGCGGCGAACCGGTCGTCGAGCCGGTCGACCAGGTGCCGGACCGGCAGCTCCCGCAGCCGGGCCGCGGCCAGCTCGATGGCCAGCGGGATGCCCTCCAGCCTGCGGCACAGGCGGACGACGGCCTCCCGGTCGTCGGCCGGCTCGAAGCCGGGCACCGTGTCGGCGGCCCGCAGGGCCAGGCGCGACTTGCCGACGCCGCCGACGCCGGTGAGCGTCACCAGCCGCGACCGCCGGCAGGCCCGGCGCACCTCGTCGAGCTCCGCACGGCGGCCGACCAGACTCGTCGGCTCGGACGGGAGGTTTCCTGCATGCCACTGCCTTGACATCGTGATCACCACCCATCGAGTACCGGCGTGACAGCAGCTTGCCGGATTCCCCGGGGGTCGGTCCCGAAAAATGAGAAAGTCACGAGTCACTACCGGAACATCGTTCACCTGCGTGTTCCGGCCGGTTCGCGGCGTCGCGGGGCGGTGCCGCGCATCCGTCGGCGGGATCGAGGAACCACCCGGCTCTTCACGAACGTGCCACCGCGCACAAAGATCCGGCCAAAGCCGCAGGTCACCTCGTATTTCGTCCCATGGTCGCGCGCACGGTCTTCGTAGCATCGGCGACATCCCCGTGGTTCCCCGGAGAAGGAGCGCTGTGGGACACGATCACGAAGGTCAGCGGGTCAGCAGGCGCCGGCTGATCACCGGCGTCAGCTCGATCGGGCTCGGCGGCCTGCTGGCCGCGTGCGCCAAGGCCGAGGGCACGACGACGGTCGCCACCGCCGCCATCACGCCGCGGGCGGCCACGGCCGGCGACGTGACCGCCCTGTTCGCCGAGGCCCGTACGTGCCGGATGACCGCCGACGTCACCCAGGGCCCGTTCTACTTCGACGCCGACCTCGTCCGCAGCGACATCCGCGAGGGAAGGCCGGGCGTACGGCTGCGGGTGGCGATCAAGGTGCAGGACGGCCGGACGTGCCGGCCGCTGCCGAACGCGGTGGTGGAGATCTGGCACTGCGACGCGAACGGGCTCTACTCCGGCGCCGAGGCGCTGTCCGCCGCCGGCCCCCTGAGCGCCGGCTTCAAACCCTTGGACAACGGCGAGTTCGCCGACATGAAGCCCGCCGACGGCACCCGCTACCTGCGCGGCGCCCAGGTCACGAACGCCGACGGCATCGTGGAGTTCACCACCGTCTGGCCAGGCTGGTACCACGGCCGCACGATCCACATCCACGCCATGGTGCACATCGCCGACCAGCGGGCCCTGACCACGCAACTGATGTTCGACGAGACGCTCAACCGCGAGGTCATGGCGACCCGGCCGTACGCGCGGCGCACCGGCCGCACGGTCTTCAACGAGGCGGACGAGGACTTCGACCCGAGCATGCTCATGAAGACCGTCCCCGACGGCGACGGTTACCTCTCCGCCATCACCCTCTCCACCTGAGGGTCAGGCCGCCGAATCCTCCTCCTCGCACTCCTCCGCGTCACCCCGGTCCAGCGCCAGCTTGGCGATCCGGAAACGGGCGCAGCGCGCCTCCAGCTCGTGTTCGTCCTCCAGGACCCACTGCTCGATCATGGGCACCAAAGTGATCACACGCGGGCCGGCGGACGGGCGGACTTGGCGCAGACTTTTCACCCCGGCGACTCGACCGTGCCCCGCTCGCCGTCCACCCTGATCAGGTCGCCGTCGCGGATGCGCATCGTGGCGTTGCCGGTGCCGACCACGGCGGGGATGCCGAGCTCCCTGGCCACGATCGAGGCGTGCGACAGCGGCGCCCCCAGGTCGGTCACGACGGCGGCGGCCCTCGGGAACAACGGTGTCCAGCCGACGTTCGTCAGCGTGGTCACCAGGATCTCGCCCGGTTGGAGGCGTTCGCCCTCCTCGGGCCCGGAGAGCACCCGGGCGACGCCCTCGACCACGCCGGGCGCCCCGGGGAAACCGGTCACGGTGTCGCTCACCGGCACGCCGGTGCCGCGCGCGTCGTAGAGGTCGGAGCGCCGATCGGGATCGGCCGCCCAGCGCGCGGGGTCGAAAGGGCCGACGATCAGCGTCGGGTATGGCGGCAGGGCGGCGTACCGCTCGTACGCGGCCCGCCGGGCCGGCACCTTCTCCAGCACGCCCGCGTCGCCGCGCAGCAGCGCGAGCAGCTCCTCCACGTACAGGTGGAACACGTCGTCGCCGCGGCCGGTCAGCTCGCCCGCCCGCACGGCGAACGCCCGCAGCGCCCAGAACGCCCGGACGACCTCGGAGCGCGCCTGCTCCCGGTCGCGTACGACCGCGTTCCAGCGCCGGACGCGGTCGCGCATCCTGGCCTCCTTGCGCGGGTGGCGCCGGGCGAAGCGCGCCCACGCCTCCTCACGGGCCCGGCGCTGGCGTTCGAGCAGCGCCTCGGTGCCGGCCGTGATGTCGCGCAGGCCGGCTAGCTGCGCGTCGATCCACGCCGGGTCCTCGCCGGGCCGCGGGATCGACACCTCGAACTCGTGGGGGCCGCGGTGACCGTACGCGCGGGCGAACTCGTCCCTGGTGATCTCGCCGCGCGACAACCGGGCCAGGCCCATCACCGGCCCCAGGCTGGCCAGCTCGCCGTCGCCGTTGACGCCGGTCAGCATGGCCTCGGCGTCGATGTCGCCCATCAGCCTGCGCAGCCGGTCGCGGGTGAAGACCAGCGTGGAGCCGCCCTGGCGGCCCGCGGCCTCCAGCATGCGGCTCGCGGTGACGAGGTACGGCAGCAGCTTCCGTTCGCACACCTCGGCCAGCTCGGGGGCGGAGCCGGCGGCCTCGACGCGCCCGCGCACGTCCTCGAAGGTCTGCCTGGCCGTGGCCAGGAAGGCGGGCAGGCCCTTGGCGTGGCGGCGGACGCGGCGCAGCATGCCGACGGCCACCGGCGTCACGCGCCTGATGACCTGCCGGCGCGTCAGTCCCACCAGCGGCACGTCGAGGCCGGGCGGCAGTTTGCCGAAGACCTGCTCGATCGCGCCGATCCTGCTGCGCATGCCGAGCGCCCCGGCGATGGTGTAGACGGCGCTGAGGTTCATGTAGAAGCGGCCGCCGATGTTGCCGACCAGGTCGACGCCGGGCAGCGTCGAGGACGACATGGCCTCGCCGATGAAGATGCGCACGAACGACCACGTCAGCGGCGTCATCACGCCGGGGATGGCCTCGCCGAGGTTGCCGGCGCTCCACAGGTAGTCGCCCTTGAGGCTGTCGTTCCACTCCTCGGCCCGCGGCCGGAGGCCGGTGACGGGACGCGCCTGGACGATCGCGAAGGCGCCGTCGCGGCGGGTCCACTCGACGTCCATCGGGGTGCCGTACAGCTCCTGGACGCGCGCGCCGACGCGGGCCAGCTCGACGGCCTGGGCGTCGTCGAGCACCGGCGCGCCGCGCAGGCCGGCGGGGACGGGCCGCTCCTCGGTGCCGCCGGGGACGCGCACGGTCATGACCGTCTTGTCGCCCGTCCGCGCCTCGACGACCGCGCCGCCCGACACCACGATCGTGTCGGGGGTGACGTGACCGCCGACGACCGACTCCCCGAGCCCCCAGGAGGCGTTGATCACGATTCTGTCGCGGTCGCCGGTGACCGGGTCGGCGGTGAACATGACGCCGGCCGCGTCGGCGTCCACCAGTTCCTGGACGACCACGGCCAGCGCCACGTCGTCGTGCGCGACGCCGTTCTGGTCGCGGTAGGCGATGGCGCGGGCGTTCCACAACGAGGCCCAGCAGCGCCGGACCGCGTCGAGCAGGCCGTCTCCCCTGACGTTGAGGTACGTGTCCTGCTGCCCGGCGAACGACATGCCGGGCAGGTCCTCGGCCGTCGCGGACGAGCGCACCGCCACGGGCACGTCCGGGCCGAGCGCGGCGTACGCGGCCATGATCTCGGCGGCCAGGTCGGCGGGCAGGTCGTGCGCGGCGAACAGCCCCGGGATGCGCGCGGCGTCGCCGGAGGCGGCGGCGCGCAGGATCTCGTCGCGGAACCCGGCCACGAACGAGCGGTAGGCGTCCGTCGTGACATGGAAGCCGCCGGGGACCGGCAGTCCTGCCCTGGTCAGCCGGGCCAGCGAGGCGCCCTTGCCGCCCACGGTGGCGAGGTCGGCCGTGGCGTCGTCCAGCGGGAGCACGGCCTTCATCGCACGGCCTCCTTGGTGCCGAGGGAGGCGGCCAGCTTGGCGCGGGCGGCCTCCTCCATGACGTCGAGGAAGCCGAGCGTGGCGCGGGCGACGGCGTCCCTGGCCGCGCGGGAGAGGGGCCGGCCCGTGGTCAGCGCCCGCTCGATGGTGTCGGCCACCAGCTCAGCGAGCCGGTCGCCGGAGGGCCTGGCCTCCTGCGGCATGCCGTCGGGCAGGAAGAGGAACCCGTAGACGATCGAGGTGACGACCACCACGTGGTCGCCCGGGTCCTCGCGCACCGCGCCGTGCTCGACCAGCTCGTGCATGTACGCGGCGAAGCCCTCGCCGAGCGGCAGGCCACCGCGCATCTTGCGCCTGGTCAGCTTGCCGAGCACCTCGGAGTCGCCCGACAGCACCGCCTTGAGCAGCGGCCGGCGCAGCAGCGCCCGGGCGAACGCGCCGAACAGCTCGCTCAGCGTGGCCGGCGCCTGCTCGCGCACCTCGGCCAGCATGAGCAGACGCTCGCGGCGCAGCAGCGCGGCGAAGATGTCGTCGCGGGTCTTCCAGTGCAGGTAAATGGTGCCCTTGGCGACGCCGGCGCGCTTGGCGACGTCGTCGATCGTGGTCTTGTCGTAACCCCAGCGCAGCACCAGCTCGCCTGCGGCGTCGAGGATGCGGTGCGCGCGTTCGCGCTGGCGCGCCGGATCCTGCGGCGGACGCCCGACCCTGGCCATACGTCTCACCTCTCATTTGTTGACCAGATGAGACTATTCGGTCATTTAATTGACGGCAACCCTCCGTTCACCGGAATCTGGCCAGCAGGGCGCCGGCCTCGGCGGCGTACACCGGGTGGCCGGTCGCGACCGCCTGCTCCAGCAGCCGCCTGGCCGGCTCCAGGTCGCCGCGTTCGTAGCGGATCTCGCCCAGGCGGCAGGCGGCCTCGGCCACCAGCTCCTCCTGCTCGGTGAGCCCGAGCGCCAGCGCGTAGAAGCGCAGCGCGCCGTCGCGGTCGCCCAAGGCGTGGCACAGCGCGCCGAGGCGCGCCGCCGCCGGGCCCGCCTGCTCACCGCCCGCGTCGATGACCCGCTGGTACCAGGTGAGGGCCTCGGGGAAGTCCCGGTTGCGCGCGGCCAGCCCGCCCAGGTGCATCGCCAGCAGCGCGGCGGGCGCCTCGGCGGAGCGCCGCCCGGCCTCCGTGCGCCGGGTCTCCAGCGCGGCGACGCCGTCGAGGGCCGCCACCCAGGACGCCAGCGCCGGATGCCCGCCCGTCCTGGCCCGGCGCAACAACCTGGCCCCCTCGCCGGGCACCCGCCTGCAGACCACCGCCGTGTACGACAACGCCAGCGGATCGCCGCCGGCCGCCGCCGACCGGAGCATCGCGACCGCGACCGGGAGGTCGGAGCCGGTCGCGGCCAGCGCGTGCCCGTACACCGCGGCCCCGATCGCGGAGACCGCCGGGTCGTGGTGCTCCGCGACCGCGCGCAGCCGGGCGAGCCCCTCCTCGCGGCCCAGCCGCCGGCGGTCGAGCAGCGCCTCCAGCACGGGGTGCGGCTCGCGCAGCAGCTGCAGCAGGAACGCCGCGTGGAAACCCCGCACCGGGTCGTCGCCCTCGGCCACGTACGTCAGCAGCTCGTCGGCCTGCTCCCGGTCCCCCTCGCCGAGCTCCAGCTCGGCCAGCGCCACCATGGCGCGCGGCGACCGGACGGCCGCCCCGGCGTCGGCGGCCAGCCGCAGCAGCCGCCTGGCCGCCGCCACGTCCCCGGCCCGGAGGAGGCCGAGGCCCGCGTCGAGGTCGCGCAGCGCCCGTTCCTCGGCCGGCCCGGCGGGCGGCGGGCCCAGGGCGTCGTGCTCCAGCAGCAGCGCGCCCTGGAACGCGGTGTCGCGGTCGGCGTGCCGGGAGGCGAGCACGGCCAGCTCCGCGATCTCGTCGCGGGCGTCCGGGTCCCGGTCCAGCAGCTGCCCGAGCAGGCCGACGCAGCCCGCCGCCCATGTGTGCTCGCCCTCCTCCAGCACCGCCCACACCGAGGCCAGCGCGGCGTCCGTCTCACCCGCCTCGGCGTGCGTCCTGGCCAGGCAGGCCCAGGCGTGCACGGCGTGCGCCGGGTGCCCGCTGGCGACCACCCGGCGCAGCAGCGCCTTGGCCTCGGCGTCCTCGCCGAGCCGGGCGCACACCTCGGCCAGCCCGATGAGCGCGGGCAGCCGCACCTCGGGCCTCGGGTCCTCGGAGGCCTCCCGGTAGGCGGCGGCCGACTCGGCGTGCTCGCCCAGCTCGTCCAGCGCCGCGCCGAGCAGCCGGTACGCCATCGCCCGGTGGTCGGGGTGACCGACGGCGACGGCGTGCTCGCAGACCTCGCGGGCCGCGGCGAATCGGGCCTGCTCGGCGTACATGCCGTGCAGCCGGAAGGCGGCCAGCGACACCACTTCCGGGTCGCCGCACGTCAGCAGGGCGCGCAGGTCCTCCTCGTCCTCGGCGGCGTCGTACAGCTCGCGGGCCGGGACCGGGTCGTCGGGGAACCGGGGCACCTCCAGGCGGGCGGCCAGCTCCGCCACGGACGGGCTGTCGCACCTGCGGGCCCGCTCCAGCGCCGCCTGCGCGCCCGGCGCGTCGCCCAGCTGGGTGCACACCAGCACGAGCGCCGTGTCGGCCAGCGCCGCCACCTCGAAGTCGGCGCCGTCGGAGGCGATCGAGAGCACCCGATGGGCGGCGGGCCACTCCTTGGCGTGGATGAACAACATCCCCATGGCCATGGCCGAGCGTTGCCCGAACACCGGGTCGCCCGACCGGACCACCGAGCGGTGCGCCGCCTCGGCGCCGTCCAGGTCACCGCGCTCCTGCAGCAGCCCGGCCAGCAGGTGGGAGGCCTCCGGGTCGCCGGTGGCCGCGATCTGCCGGAACAGCGCGGCGGCCGCGTCGAGATCTCCCGCCTTCCAGTGGTTCATGGCCGCGTCGAGCTGTTCTGACGCCATTCTTCACTCCAATGTCATAGATCAATGTGAAAAAGCTACATATGTGAGACGCCTGTCACAGGGCATTCTGAGATCTCCCGACCTGCCCCGGCCAGGGCCGCGAGCGCCGTAGCGTAGGGGGCATGGGCAAGGCGTTCTGGATCGACCAGGAGTTCGACAGGGATCGTGACGGGCGCTACGCCGTACACGTACGCAAGAACCTCGACGAGTTCGAGTGGGGCGACATCGCGCCGGTGCGGTTCGCCTGCACGGCCTGGCGCCTGGCCACGCCGCCGTGGCTGGACCCGGGCCTGGTCCGGTGGGACCGCCGCGTCCTGGAGGCGACCTGCCACCGCAACACCTGGGACGGCACGCTCTACGCCCGGGTCCGCATCGTCTCGCCGCTGCCCGACGAGCTGCGCCGCTCGCGCACCTGGTGGCGCGACCGCGGCTGGCTGGGCTGGCAGGAGACCTTCGGCCAGTATGTCGAGCCCTCCCAGCAGGACCTCGCGCGCAGCCCGTTCCTGCGCGCGTCGCTGCTGGTCGAGGCGCCGCTGCCGCTCGACGACCTGCCGCCGGAGCCGGAGGGCCCGCACGAGGAGGTCGAGCAGAGCGCCCACCGCGCGGTCACGGTGCTGGTCCGCGAGCTGAACGCGCTGGTGTCACCCGTGCTCGACCAGCTCGGCTGAGGCGCCCGCCGCCCGTGCCACGGCGCGGCATGCATAGGGGGCAAGTGGGTAGCACGCCCCCATGAGGTTGCCGCTCATCGTACTGGCGTCGGCACTCGCCGTCACCGGCTGCGCCCCCGACACCGGCTCCCCCGCGCGGGCCGCCGAGCGCTTCCACGCGGCGGTCACCGCGGGCCAGACCCAGGCCGCGTGCGCGATGCTCGCGCCCGTGACCGCCGAGAAACTTCCCGACCCCGGCGAGAGCTGCGCCGACGCGCTGCGCGCGCTGCGGTTCGGCCCCGGCGGGCGGGTCACCGAGGTGAGCGTGTGGGGCGAGGACGCGCAGGTGCGGCTGGCCGGCGACACGCTCTTCCTGCACCGCTTCGGCGACGGCTGGCGGATCAGGGCGGCGGGCTGCACGCCAGTGCGCGACCTCCCCTACGACTGCGAGGTGGAGGACTGATGCGGGTGATGTTCACCCTGACCCTGCTGGTGATCGTGGCGGGGCTGGCGTGCTTCTTCGCGATCGGATGGTCGAGACTGTGAGATGGCTCAGGGAGAACTCCCTTTCGATGGCGTTCCTGGTGCTGTTCCTGCTGTCCGTGGGCGGCCAGGCGGTGGCGGGCCTGCACGACTACAACGACCAGCAGCTGGCGCAGGGGCTGACGCCGATCTCGTTCCTCGCGTACGTGACCTCGTCGTCGTACGCGGTCGACGTGGCGGAGAACTGGCAGTCGGAGTACCTGCAGTTCTTCCTGTTCATCATGCTGACCGTCTGGCTGGTGCAGAAGGGCTCGCCGGAGTCGAAGGAGCCGCACGCCGCGGGGGCCGAGACCGACGAACGCCAGCAGATCGGGCCCTACTCCGACGAGGACTCCCCGAAGTGGGCGCGGGTCAAGGGGCCACGGTTGTGGTTGTTCAGCAACTCGCTGGGGCTCGTGATGGGGACGATCTTCGTGCTGTCGTGGCTGGCGCAATCGGTGGCGGGGCAGGCGGCCTACAACTCGGAACGGCTGATCGACCTGCGCGACCCGGTCTCGTGGGGGTCGTACGTGACCTCCGCGGAGTTCTGGAACCGCAGCCTGCAGAACTGGCAGTCGGAGATGCTGGCGGTGTTGTCGATGGTGGCGTTGTCGATCTACCTGCGTCAGCGGGGCTCGCCGGAGTCGAAGCCGGTGGGGGCGGCGCACACGTCGACCGGGGTCGAGGGCTGACCGGTGACCACGGCGACGATGCGCGTGCCGGGGGCGAAGGCGCCGCGGCGGGCGAGGTCGAGGATGCCGTAGAGCATCTTCGCCACATACACCCCTTCCACCCGATATTTCGCGATAAATGCGTCCAAAGTGGGGGTTGTCTTGGCGTACCCGCCGAAGTGGTAGTCCAGGTTGATCGCCCAGTTCGACCACGTACGCCCGTACGTCTCCCGCTGCAGCCTGGCCACCTCGCCCTCCAGGAACCCGGCCCCCTTCAGCACCGCGAAGCCGAGCGCCCGCCTGCCCTCCGGCAGCCCGGCCGCGATGCCGGCCAGCGTCCCGCCGGTGCCGACCGGGCAGCAGACGACGTCGTACTCGATGGGGATCTCTCCCGGCAGCTCGGCGCAGCCGCGCACGGCGGCGGCGTTGCTGCCGCCCTCGGGCAGGATCGCGATGTCGGCGCCCCAGCGGGCGCGCAGCGCCGCCTGCACCTCCTCGGTGTGCTTGCGGCGGTAGGCGGCCCGGTCGAGGTAGGTCAGCGTCATGCCGCAGGCCGCCGCGCGGGCGAGCACGGGATTGAGCGGCAGGTGTTCCTCGCCGCGGATGACGCCGACGGTCTCGATGCCGTGGCGCGCCCCGGCCTCGGCGACGGCCCTGATGTGGTTGGAGTACGCCCCGCCGAACGTCAGCAGCCGGCGATGCCCCAGGTTGTACTTGAGCTTGCGCGGCTTGTTGTCGTCGTGCATCAGGAACACCCGGACCCGCCCGAGCCCTGGATCCAGGAGCTCCTCCATGGCGCTAGTCTACGGAGGGGTCCCTGTTGAGGAGTGTTGGTTTATGCGCGTTGTTGAAGCTTTTCGTGAAGCCTACGCCGGGTCGCCCCAGACCGTCTGGCACGCCCCCGGCAGGGTCAACCTCATCGGCGAGCACACCGACTACAACGACGGCTTCGTGCTGCCGTTCGCGGTGCCGTGGGGCGTCACCGCCGCCGTCACCCCGCGCAGCGACGGCGTCATCCGGGTGCTGTCCCTGCAGTCCCCCGGCGAGCCGGCCACGTTCACCAGCCACGAGCAGTCGACCGGCTGGACGCGTTACGTCGTCGGCGTGCTCGACATGATGGGCGCCGACGTGGCGGGCGCCGACATCGCCGTCGACGGCGACGTGCCCCAGGGCGCCGGCCTCAGCTCCAGCGCCGCCCTCGAGGTGGCCGTCGCCTCGGCGCTCAACGACGCGCTCGACCTCGGCAGGACGCCCATGGAGCTCGCGCTGCTCAGCCAGAAGGCCGAGAACGACTTCGTCGGCATGCCGTGCGGCATCATGGACCAGGCCGCCTCCGCGCTGTGCGAGGAGGGTCACGCGCTCTTCCTCGACTGCCGCTCGCTCGCCTCCCGGACGATCCCGCTCGACCTGGCCGCCCACGGCCTGAGCATGCTGATCATCGACACGCAGGTGCACCACGAGCACGCGGGCGGCGAATACGCCAAGCGCCGTGCCGAGTGCGAGTCGGCCGCCCGCAAGCTCGGCGTGGCCGCCCTGCGCGACGTCACCGACCTGGCGGGGGCGCTGGAGCGGCTCCAGGGCGACGAGCGCAAGCGCGTGATGCACGTCGTCACCGAGAACCACCGCGTCGAGGCCCTCATCGGCCTGCTGCGGGCGGGCGCCGTCACCGAGATCGGCGCCCTGCTCAACGCCTCCCACCTGTCGCTGCGCGACCAGTACGAGGTCTCCTCCCCCGAGCTCGACGTGGCCGTGGAGGCGGCGATCAGGGGCGGGGCGCGCGGCGCGCGGATGACCGGCGGCGGCTTCGGCGGCTCGGCCATCGCGCTGGTGCCGGTCGACCGCCTCGATGGCGTCAAGGAGTCGGTGTCGAAGGCGTACGAGGAGCGGGGCTTCCGCGCGCCGCGCTTCCTGCCCGCCACCCCGGCGGCGGGCGCCCGCCGCGTCGAGGTGGCCTGACCCGGCTACCGGGGCGGGAAGTCCGGCGGGCGGCGCTCCAGGAAGCTGGCGACGCCCTCCTGGAAGTCCGGCCGCTGGAACGACGCGACCATCTCCTGGGTGGCCGCCTTGGCCGACTCCTCCAGCGTGACGTCCCAGTCGTGCCAGACCTGCCGCTTGATCACCGCCATCGACGCCGGGGAGCTGTGCACGGCCAGCTCCCCGGCGTACTCCTGCGCCCGCGCGAGCAGCGACTCCCCCGGCACGGCCCGGTTGACCAGCCCCATCTCGTACGCCTCCCGCCCGGTGAACGTCCGGCCCGACAGCAGCACGTCCATGGCCCGCTGCTGGCCGATGAGCCGGGGCAGCACCCACGACAGCCCGTACTCGGCGATCAGGCCGCGGCGCGCGAAGGCCGTCGTCCACTTGGCCTCCTCGGCCGTGAAGACGAGGTCGCACATGAGGGCGTGCACCATGCCGAGGCCGGCGCAGGCGCCGTTGACGGCGGCGATGATCGGCTTGCCGATGGTCGTGGGGAACGTGTTCGGCCGCGGGTCGGGGACCTCCTCGTACGAGCCGGATTGGATGGCGGTGAGCGTCTTGAAGTCGGCGCCGGAGCAGAACCCCTTGCCCGCCCCGGTCACCACCACCGCCCGCACCGCGGGGTCGCCCTCGGCCTCGGCCAGGAGATCGAAGTAGCGCCGCCCCATCGCGCCGGTCCAGGCGTTGAGGGTCTCGGGACGGTTGAAGGTCAGCGTGAGCACGCCCTGGTCGAGCGTCGAGAGCACGAGTTCCGCCATACCGCCAACCGAATCATGTTCTAGCCTGGGAAGGCAAGGACGCCTCCGAGCGGCTAACGGTGGTGGACGAAGTTGGGGCTCAGCACGCGGGTGTCGTAGTAACGGTGGAAGACGGGCGTGGCGCTGCCCGACAGGGGTGGCACGATCCACGACCAGTCCGCCGGGCACACCCGCCCGGCCTTCTCCTCCTTCGACAGGTGGGTGAGGAAGCGGCGCGCCTCGGTGTGGTGGTCGGTGATCGTGACCCCCGCCCGCTCGAACGAGTGCAGCACGGCCACGTTCAGCTCGACCAGGGCGTGGTCGCGCCAGAGGGTGCGCTCGGTGGAGGTGTCCAGGCCGAGCCGCTCGGCCACCGTTCTGAGCTGGTCGTAACGGTCCACGTCGGCGAGGTTGCGGGCGCCGATCTCGGTGCCCATGTACCAGCCGTTGAAGGGGGCGCAGGGATAGCAGATGCCGCCGATCTCCAGGCACATATCCGAAATAGCCGGAACGGCGTGCCAGCGCAGCCCCAGCTCCTCGAACCACGCGTACTCGGGGTGCGTGAGCGGCACCTCCAGCACGGCGTCGCCCGGCAGGTGACACAGCAGCGGCTCACCGAGGGCCGGCTGGATGACGACGGGCAGCACGTCGAACCGGCCGCCCCGCCCCCGCCACCCCATCTTCAGGGCGGTCTCGGTGAGCTCGACGTTGCGCGGGTCGCCCACGACGCCGTCCTCGGTGCGGTACCCGGCGTAGCGGATGAGCTGGTCGTTCAGGATGCGTGGGCCGGGCAGCGACGGCGCGTCGGGGGCCATGACGGTGATCGTCGGGCGGATCTTGCCCTTTCCGGTGGCCTCGCGCAGGTGGGCCACGCACTCCAGGGCCACGCCCTCGGCCGCGCTCACCTGCCGCCGGTCGCGGACCTTCAGCGAACGCCAGTACAGCCGGCCGATGCACCGGCTGCTGTTGCGCCAGGCCACCCTGGCGCCGAACTCGAGCTCCTCGTAGGTGTGGGTGTACGTCCCGTAGCGGGACACGTCCCTGGCGATGTCGCGCAGGCGGGCGTGCAGTCCTCCAACGGAGGGGTTCTCGGCGTGGAAGAGCCTGATGAAGCGCTCCGCCTCGCGGAGGTCGGTGGTGCGCTCGGCCACCGCGTGAGCGGTGGGCATCTCGAAGGGACGCAGGGACCTGATCCAGGTAGGCACGCGGCAACCAGCACTTCTCCGTCATCGGATCGCCCCGCCGATTCCGGGTCGGCGACACGTCCTGGCTGGCGGCGCCCTCTCCACGCCACCATCACGACATTCCCGCGGCTCCGGCCCACGAAGAACCGGCGCACTCATCTTTCCCTGCCGCACCCCAGGTTGTCCCGGAAATCCCGAAATCATGTGATGAGCACACTACATAGCGTGAAATCCCACCTCTTCAGCCGACGCGATAGTGAGATGCACGGCGTAGCGGCTGTCCCTAGAGTCTGCTTTCGTGCCGGAAGCCGTCTCGACAGACGAGTTGCTGGAACGTCTCGTCCCCGTCGTCCGTCGGGGTGTGGTCACCTCGCCGCCCTGGCCGTTCGACGACCCCATGTCCCTCTACGAGGAGAGCCCGGAACGGGAGTGGGCTTGGCTGCGCGGGATCTGGGCCGGCCGCGCGCGGGTCAACGACGACTTCTGGCGGCTGTACTTCGTCGTCGTGGTCGACGGGGAGCCCGTCGGGATGCAGGATCTGATCGGGCTCAGGTTCGGAACGTTCGGCACCCTGAGCACCTTCTCCTGGCTCGCCCCGGACGCACGAGGGCTCGGCCTCGGCAAGGAGATGCGTCAAGCCGTGCTCCACCTGGCCTTCGAAGGGCTGGGAGCGAAGGAGGCGGGCAGCGACGCGTTCGACGACAACGTCGCTTCCAACCGGGTCTCGCAGGCCCTGGGTTACGCGCCCAACGGTTCCGACCGGGACACCCGGCGCGGCGAGCCCGCCCTCTTGAACCGGTGGAAACCGCCAAGGGAACGCTGGGCCGAAACCCGTCGCGACGACATCGACCTGTTCGGCGTCGCAGAGTGCCTCCCCGTTCTCGGAATCCAGCCGAACGAAGCCTCGCGGTAACCGACCCTCAGTCGGCTCGTATCCACGACCGGTGCCGGCGGCTCGTGCTCTTGACGACCGACGCCTCACGCTCGTCGGCCGGCCAGATCCGCAAGAGGTAACGCTCAGGAGCATGCTCCTCGTAATGCTCGGCGTGGCCCTCGTCCAGGCCATGAACGTGGCAACGCAGGCGGTACCACCCGGGCCGGAAGCGGCGTGAGCACGTGGACGTCCTCGTGTCAGCAGAGCGACGCCGTCCGCCACGCTGATGAGCCCAGACGGTGCGCACCACATCGGCGGCGGTATCCGGGTACGTCATGGGTCGCGATCATAAGCCTCCTCACCGACACTCCGAGATGACGTCGGAACGGGTTCCCATGGACGCTTCCAACCACCTGCGGAACGTCTCCTGACGAACGCGCGGGGCAGGAGTGTCAGGGCCCCCGCGTACCTTCCACCCCGTGATCTCTTACGTGACCGGCGACGCGACCCATCCCCACGGCCAGGGACCAAAGGCCTCAGCCACGTGTGCAACGACGTCGGCGGCTGGGGCAAGTGCTTCGTCCTCGCCCTCTCCCGGCGCTGGCCACAACCGGAAGACGACTACCGAGCCTGGCACCGCTCGGGCGACGACTTCCAGCTGGGCGCAATCCGCCTGGTACAGGTCGAGCCCGCGCTATGGGTAGCGAACATGATCGCCCAGCACGGCATCGCCCCACCAAGGACGGCCCGCCCATCCGCTACGACGCCCTGTCCCGTTGCCTCGCCACTCTGCCGACAAATCCCTGACCCTCCACGCGAGCGTCCACATGCCCCGGATCGGCGCCGGCCTCGCAGGCGGCTCCTGGGACCAGATCGAACCCCTCATCCTCAACCACCTGACCGAACGCGGCATCCCGGTCACGATCTACGACCTCCCCTGAAACCCGCTGTCCGCCGTTTGGATCAATTCACGCCGGGTCGGGACACGATGTCGGCCCAGCCACCCGAGCCAGTTCCGTTGAGGCCCGTTCACCTGGCCCGGCTCCCGACTTGGCTCCCCTTCAACCCCTCGGCCAATCACGCACCGATGTGCCACTGCTGGGACGAACCGGCGGACAGATCTGTACCGTCGCACGGCGGCCCCCTCCACTCGTCCGCGCCAGCCGTCCGGCCTGCTTTTAGCCGTCGCCGGGAGCGCCAGCGGGAGGCGGCGGCGATCCTGAGCGACGGGGACGTCTCGGTAGAACGCATCGCCGATCTTGTCGGGCACTCGACGCCCACCACTACACAAAGCGCCCACGGGCACCAGATCAGGCCGGTCATCGTCCACGGAGTCGAGGCCATGGATGCCGTCTTCGGCAACGGGTAGTGGCTTCCGGAACGACTCAGGCCCCTCGTCCTTGGGCTAGGACCAGGGGCCTGAGTGTTAACGAAGCTCCCGCGATAGGACTCGAACCTATAACCTGCCGGTTAACAGCCGGCTGCTCTGCCGTTGAGCTACGCGGGATCGATCGTTTGCGCACTTGGCTGGGGCTTTGTGGCCCCCGCTTGGCGCGCAGGAATAGATTAGCGCACTCCTGGAGTGCGTGTCGCATCGTGAGCGGGGTAGGCCCGGAGACAGCGGAGGTGCAAGATGCGTTATCGGATGACATTCGCTGTTGGTATGGCGGTCGGCTATGTGCTCGGCAGCCGCGCCGGACGCGAACGGTACGAGCAGATCAAGCGGACGGCGCAGCGCGTCGCCGACAACCCGCGGGTGCAGGAGATGGCCGGGGTGATGGGCGCGCAGGCGTCGAAGCTGGCGGGGATGGCCCGCACGAGGATGGGTGACACGCTGCAGCAGCGCATCCCGTTCCTCGGATCTCATGAGCACGACACCGGCACCGGCTGGCCTGACGAGGACCTCGCGGAGAAGAAGGCCCGCGAGAGCGGCATCCCCTACTGACGGCGGGCGAGGCATGGGGCCGCGCGCCCCATGCCTCGTCACACCCAGCCCTGAACGCGAACCCATCCGACGCCGCACCCCGCTGAGCGCGGCCCCAAGGCGACGCCGCCCGCAGAGCGCGGCCCAGGCGCCGCCGCAGAGCGCGGCAGCATGCGGAGTCGCAGCGGCGTGGCTCATACGCCCATGCTGCGGCGTACGCCCTCCAGGACCTGTTCGGCCTGGGCGCGCAGGCCGGGGTCGTCGGGGTCGAGGCCGTCGTCGAAGACGAACGTCCAGCCGAGCACCTCGCCGCCGGGCGGCCGCCGCGCCACCAGCCGCACGCCGCCCCTGCCGGGCAGGCTCACGTGTTTGTTCACCACGATCGTGGAGTTGACCCGCTCGCGTACGGTCTCCGGCAGCATGCGCGGTTCGGCGATTCGTTCGATGTGCCAGCGGCCGTCGGTGGTGAGCACGCGCACGCCGTCCTCGTCCCACGACGCCTTGTCGATCTCCTCGTACGGCACCCGCGTGCCGTCGGACAGGTGGAGGGCCAGGTTGGTGGCCACCACGTGGCCGTTCTCGGCGCCGGCGAACGTCAGCACCCGCTCCCCGCTCTCGGTCTTCAGCGATTTGCGCGCCTCAGCGGGCAGGCGGCGGAAAAGACTCATTCCACCACGGTATCGGCGAGCAGATCGAGGGTGAGAGCCGCGCTCCAGGAGAAGTCGCGGCAGCCGCGCCCGCTGCCGTCGAAGGGGTCGAAGCACTCGCGGAAACCGGCCTGCCGGACCAGCCTCAAAGTGCCGTTGGTGAGCTGGCGGGCGAGCTGGTCGAGGGAGTGCACGGCGGCGGCCCGGCGCAGCAGCCAGTTGGTGTTCACCCAGGAGGGGCCGCGCCAGTAGCGGGTGCGGTCGAACTGGGGGGCGCGGATCTCACAGCTCGGCACGGGGTAGCCGGTCGCCCCCATGAACCTGGCCGACTCCAGGATCTCCACGGCGGCGCGTACGTGCTCGTGGGGCAGCCCGGCGTCGAGCAGGGGGCCGAACGAGCCGACGGTGCCCACCCTGATGAGCCGGTCGGCGCGCAGGTCCCTGGCGTAGAAGCAGCCGTCCCACAGGCGCTCGACCAGCGCCCGCCTGATGCGTTCGGCGCGTTCGGCGTGGGGTGCGGGGTCGGCGCCGGCCAGCGGGGCCAGGTCGGCCATGGCCTGGCAGGAGGCGAGCCAGATCCCGTTGAACATCGGGTCCTCGATCGCGAACGGGTGCTCGTCGCGCAGGTATCCGGGGCTGTAGCCGGCGTCCCGGTAGCGCAGGGCGAGCCAGACGTAGCGGTCGTGGTCGCTGTCGGGGTGGCGTTCGGCCATCTCGACGCCGCGCTGGCCGTACCCGATGGCGGGAAGTGCGGCGAGGGCGTCGTCCCAGGCGGGGCTGTCGTCCATGCCGGACTCCCACGGGTGGACGATCGCCGCCAGGCCGGCGCCGCCGAGGTCGCGCGTGGCGGCGAGGTAGTCGTGCTGGGCGGCCAGCGCCGGGTAGGTCCGCCGGACGAACGCCACGTCTCCGGTGTACCGGTAGAGCCACCACAGCGCGAGGCCGTGCAGCGGCGGCGCGGTGAGCCCGGAGGTGAGCACCCGTGGCGCGGCGTCGTGCTCCTGTGAGCGCCACACGGAGGGCCCGGGGAAGTACGCCTCGCGCGTGTGGAAGACGATGTGCGGCACCATCCCGGTCGCCCACTGCCCCCGCAGCAGGCTGAGCAGCTCGTCCCGGGCCCGGTCGGGGCGATGGCGGGCCAGGCCGATGACGACGAACGCCGAGTCCCAGCTCCACTGGTGCGGGTAGAGCCCTGGCGCGGGCACGGTGCCAGAGCCCGTCCAGTTCGCCTCGAGCACGGCCATCGCCTCGCGCCCGAGCGCGGCATCGTCGACCGCGGGCCGCGACTCCATCACCCAACTATGACTGGCGTTGCCTCATGACGCTATGTCCGGGTGGCCCACTTCGACACGAGCACGACGCCGAGCGCCACGAGACCGATGACGAGCCCCCACTTGAGCAGCGTGAGCACGAAGCCCACGAGGGGCCCGAGGAGTACGAGCGCGGCCACGACGGCCGCGATGATCAGAAAAATGCGTCCCATACCTCTGGACGCTATGAGATCTTTTAAGCGGATTGCAGGCGGGCCGGGGTTGAATCAGGGACAAGTCAGGGTTCCCCCGCCGCTCCGGTCAGGGGGCCCGCTCGCACGGGAGCGTGATCAGCCTGGGACCGCCGATGAGCAGGGAGGCCGCGGAGCACGCGCTGCGCATCCGCGCCGACGAGCGCGACCGCATCTCCGACGACCTGCTCGACCTCGAATCCCACACGACGTACCGGCTGTTGAAGGGCGCCGCCCTGCGGGGGGCGACCGAGCGGCGGTGGGCCAGGGCACAGGAGTCGCTGGCCGTGCTGTGGTCGCTGCACGACGCCTACCGCGCCGTGCTGCGGGAGGCGGAGCGGGTGCGGGATGAGCGCGGCAGGATGGGCGCCGAGCGGCTGACGGAGCTGCTGTCCGGCCCGTCCGTGGTGCTGCGGGCGGCCACGCAGCCGGTCGAGCGGCGTTCGCTGCTGCCGCAGGCGGACGAGCGGCTGACCCTCGACGCGGCCGTGGCCCGGATGGACGGCGCGTTCCAGGAGGTCACGTCCGCGCTCAACGACATCGACGCGGTGTGGAACGCCGTGCTCCCCCGCCTCGACGCCGCCGAGGCCGACCTGCGCCGGATCCGCGAACTGGAGGGCGAGCTGGGCGAGGAGTCCGGCGTGGACGCGCAGGAGCCGGCCCGGCTGCGCGCGGCGGTGGTGCGGGACCCGCTCGGCGCGGCCGTCGAGCAGGACCTCGACCGGCAGGCGAAGCTGCTCGCCGGCACGCGGGCTGAGCTGGAGCTGGCGCTCACGGTCAGGGCCGAGTACGCCGGGCGGCGGGAGAACCTGTCGGCGGCGCTCGACGACGTGCGCTCGGCCGAGAGCGAGGCCCGGCTGGCCCACGGCGCGGTCGTCGTCAAGATCGCCCTGCCGCCGCAGGCACAGCCGCGTGGCCGCGCCGACGCGCTGGCCGCCGGCCTGGACGCCCTGGACGTCTCGGCCGAGCCGTGGGTGCTGCGGGCCAGGCGGCTGTCGGCGCTGGAGGACGAGATCCGCACGGCCGCCGAGCAGGCGCGGGCCACCGCCAAGGCGCTGTACGGGCTGATCGGCCGCCGCGACGAGTTGCGCGGCCGGCTCGGCGCGTTCCAGATGACGGCGGCGCGCAAGGGCCTGGCCGAGGACCCGGACGCCGTCCGGCTGTACGAGCGGGCGCGCGCGCTGCTGTGGACGGCCCCCTGCGACCTGACGAGGGCGGCCGCGGCCGTCGAGGACTACCGGCGCGCGTTACATGGAGACACACGGAGGCCAGGATGACCCGCTGCGCGCAGCCCGGCTGCACCGGGACGATCGAGGAGGGCTACTGCGACCTGTGCGGCCTGGCGGCGAGCGCGCCGCCGCTGCCGTCACCGTCGCAGCCGCCGGCCTCGCAGCCCGTCCCCGTGGAGACCCGGCCGGTGAGCAGGCCGCCGAGCTCGCCGTCGGGCAGCGGGCGGTCGCGGGCGGGCGTGCCGGCCACCGTCGCGGACCTGCCGTCGGTGCCGGAGCGCGACCCGGCCGGCGCGGTGCTGCCCGACCCGGAGGTGCCGGAGTCCAAGCGGTTCTGCGCGAACCCCGACTGCGGGCAGCCGGTGGGGCGCTCCCGCGACGGGCGTCCGGGGCTGACGGAGGGGTTCTGCCCGCACTGCCGTACGCGGTTCTCCTTCAGCCCGAAGCTGAAGAAGGGCGACCTGGTGGCCGGCCAGTACCGCGTGCTGGGCTGCCTGGCGCACGGCGGGCTGGGCTGGGTCTACCTGGCCGCCGACGAGAACCTGGACGGCCGCTGGGTGGTGCTCAAGGGCCTGCTCAACACGATGGACGCCGAGGCGCTGGCGGCGGCGGAGGCCGAGCGGAAGTTCCTGACCGCGGTCGACCACCCCAACATCGTCAAGATCTTCAACTTCGGGCGCTCGGCCGGGCTCGGCTACATCGTCATGGAGTACGTCGGCGGCCAGTCGCTGCACGACCTGCGCCGCCAGGGCCCGCTCCCGCTGCGCGAGACCCTCGTGTACGGCCGGGAGATCCTGCAGGCCTTCGCCTACCTGCACGAGCACGGCCTGGTCTACTGCGACCTCAAGCCGGCCAACGTGATCAGGGTCGGCAGGCGGCTCAAGCTCATCGACATGGGCGCCGTTCAGCCGATCGGCTCGCCGGCGGGGTCGTCGTGGGTCACGCCCGGCTACCACGCCCCCGAGCTGGGCAACCGGCCCTCGTCGGTGGCGTCCGACCTCTACACCGTGGCCAGGACGCTCGCGGTGCTGGCGATCCCCGGGTTCAGCCCGTTGCGGGGCGGGGCGGCCGCGCCGCTGCCGGTGGACTGCGGCCATCCGTCGTTCACCCGGCTGCTGCGCAAGGCGACCGCGCCGGACCCGGCCGACCGGTTCCAGAGCGCGTGGGAGATGGAGGAGCAGCTCGTCGGGGTGCTGCGGGAGGTGAGCGCGCTCGAGGAGGGCGTGCCGTACCCGGCGTCCTCGGGGCTGTTCGGGCCGGAGCGCACGGCGGTGGGCACGGCGCTGTCGGAGGACGGTCGCGAGGTGTTCGGGCCGCTCGACCCGGTGGCGGCGGCCGCCGCGCTGCCGGTGCCGCTGGTGGACCCGTCCGACGCGGCGGCGGGCGCGCTCGCGGGCCTGGCGGGCCGCGACGGCAGGAAGCTGATCGAGCAGCTCGCGGCGCTGCCGCAGACCCCCGAGACGAAGCTGACCCGGGCCCGGCTGCTGGCCGAGGAGGGCGCCGCGGAGGCGTCCGGCGAGCTGGACGCGCTGGAGGCGGAGCTGCCCGGCGACTGGCGGGTCACCTGGTATCGCGCGGTGCAGGCGCTGGCCGCCCGCCGGCACGACGACGCGGTGTCGCTGTTCGACGCCTGCGTGTCGGAGCTGCCCGGCGAGCTCGCCCCCAAGCTGGCCCTCGCGCTGGCGCTGGAGTGCGCGGGCAAGCCGGCCGCGTTCTGGCACGACCTCGTCTGGCGCACCGACCGCGCCTACGTCAGCGCGGCGTTCGGGCTGGCCAGGGCGGGGCGGGTGACCGTGCTGGACGCGGTGCCGGCCACGTCGGTCTACCGGGTGGCGGCGCAGGTGGCGCTGGCGGTCTCGGTGGTGCGGCGGCCCGACGTGAGCGGGTTGCGCCCGCAGGAGCTGGTGGAGGCCGCCGAACGGGTGTCCGCGCAGACCAATATCGACGCGCGCCGCCGTGACGAGCTCGTCGCCGAGGTGTTGCGCGGCGCGCTGGCCTGGCTGGAGTCGAACCCGCCGCCGAAGGGCGTGCAGCTCGGCGGGGCGCCGTTCACCGAGGCGGGGCTGCGCCGGCGGCTGGAGGGCATCTACCGCAGGCTGGCGGCGGCGGCCGGCTCGCGTCAGGAGCGCCACGCGTTCATCGACCAGGCCAACGCCGTACGGCCGAGGACGTGGCTGTGATGGCGGGCTGCCCGGTCTGTGAGGCGCCGGTGCTGGCGGGCGAGTCGTACTGCGAGGCGTGCGGGCACGCGCTCGGGGCGCCGGCCTGCGTCTCCTGCGGCGCGGCGGCCGTGGACGCGGAGGGTTACTGCGAGCGGTGCGGGCTGCGCCAGCCGACGGGCCGCGACCACGCCGAGACCGTGCTCGCCTGCGGCGCGGCGGCGGTGACCGACCGGGGCCTGCGCCGCCCGCGCAACGAGGACGCGGTGGCGCTGCTCCAGGCGGGCGGGGCCGTGGTGGCGGTGGTGTGCGACGGCGTGGGCAGCTCGCCGCGGGCCGACGAGGCGTCCGCGGCGGCGGCCGAGACCGCCGCCGCCGCGCTGGCCAGAGGGGCCTCGCAGGCGGAGGCGTTCGAGCTGGCCGCGCGGGCCGTGGCCAAGCTGGCGACCTCGGTGGACGACGCCCCGGCCTGCACGTACGTGGCCGCCGTGGCGGAGGGCGGGACGGTCACGCTGGGCTGGGCGGGTGACACCCGCGCGTACTGGCTGCCCCGGAGCTCCCCGGCGGCCACGCCGCTGACCGCGGACGACGCGGTGGAGACCGGCGAGCTGACCGCGTGGCTGGGCGCCGACGCCGGCGAGGTGCGCCCGCGCGTGCGGACGCTGGCCCCGCGCGAGCCCGGCCTGCTGCTCGTCTGCAGCGACGGCCTGTGGCGCTACCTGGACGGCTACGCCTTCCCGGCCTCCGGGACCCCCGTCGAGATGGCCCGTGAGCTGCTCCGGCACGCGCTGGACGCGGGAGGCCAGGACAACGTGACGATCGCCTTGATCCCCTTAGGAGAAGTGCATGGCTGAGCAGCCCGCTTTCACCCTGACCATCGACCAGAACAAATACCTGCCGCTCGACGGCCGCGAGGTGCACGCCGTTCTCACCATCGGCTCGACCGGCACGGCGACCACGCACGCCGCGCCCGCCGAGGCGGCCGAGGTGATCATCATTGACACGTCGGGCTCGATGAGCGGCGAGAAGATCCGCGAGGCCAGGCAGGCGGCGGTGACGGCCGTGCGGACCCTGCGCGACGGCGTGCACTTCGCCGTGGTGGCCGGTACGGCGGCGGCCAGGGTGGTGTTCCCCCGCGGCGACGCCGGCCTGGTCCCGGCGAACCCGGCCACCAGGGCCGAGGCCGAGCGGGCCGTCAACCAGTTGCTCGCGCACGGCGGCACCGCCATGGGCGAGTGGCTGAAGCTGGCCGGGAGCCTGCTGACCAGCCGCCCGTCGGCGATCCGGCACGCGCTGCTGATGACCGACGGCCAGAACAACGAGCGTGCCGGGGAGTTCGACGCGGTGCTGCGGCAGTGGAGCGGCACGTTCGTGTGCGACTCGCTGGGCATCGGCGCCGACTGGGTGCCGGCCGAGCTGCGCAAGGTGGCCGACGCGATGCTCGGCACGTTCGACTACGTCCGCGATCAAGGGGATCTGCCGGAGTACTTCAGGAGGCTCACGCAGGCGTCGATGAGCAAGACCGTGGCCGAGCTGTCGCTGCGGGTGTGGGTGCCGCAGGCCGCGCGGCTGAGGTTCGTCAAGCAGGTCTCCCCCACGCTGCTCGACCTGACCGGCAAGCGCACCGACGTCAACCCGCTCACCGGCGAGTACCCCACGGGTTCCTGGGGCGCGGAGGAACGCGAGTATCACCTCTGCGTCGAGGTGCCGCCGGGCCAGATCGGCCAGGAGATCAGGGCCGGCTGGGTCAAGCTCGTACGCCCCGACACCCAGGAGGTCGTGGCCAGCGGCAATGTGCTGGCCCAGTGGACCGACGACCTGGCGCAGTCCACGCAGATCAACCGGAAGGTCGCCCACTACACCGGCCAGGCGGAGCTGCACGAGCTCATCCAGGAGGGGCTGGGCGCCCGCGCCATGGGCGACGTCGACACCGCCACCGCCCGCCTGGCCAAGGCCCGCGAGCTCGCCGCCGAGTCCGGCCGGGAGGACACCGCCCGCCTGCTGGAGAAGGTGGTCGAGGTCGACCCGGTCACGGGGACGGCCAGGCTGCGCAACCAGGTCGACAAGACCGACGTCCTGGAGCTCGACACCGGCTCGGTGCGGACCAGCCGGCTGCGCAAGGAAGGAAGCTGACCGGTGATGGCCACCTGTCCGCAGGGCCACGCGTCGGCCGCGGACGACTACTGCGACGTCTGCGGCGCGCAGCTGGCCCCGGCTCCCCCGCCGAGGAGTGAGCCCGCGCCGCAGGCGGCGCCGGCGAGCTGCCCCGTCTGCCGGACGCCGCGCGCCGGGCAGTTCTGCGAGGTGTGCGGCCACGACTACACGGGGACCGGCGCCCCACCCTCACAGCCGGCCCACGTGACGGGGGTTCGGTGGGAGGCCGTCGCCGCGGCCGACCGGGCGTACTACGAGAAGGTCATCGCCGAGGGCGGGCCGGACGCCGGTTCGGTGGCGTTCCCGCCGTACTGCCCGCAGCGGTCGTTCGCGCTGTCCGACGAGCAGGTGCGGATCGGGCGGCGCAGCCGGGCCAGGAACCTCGCGCCGGAGATCGACCTGACCGGGCCGCCGGAGGATCCCGGCGTCTCCCACCTGCACGCCGTGCTGCTGGCGCAGCCGGACGGCTCGTGGCTGCTGGTGGACCCGGGCTCGTCCAACGGCACCCGGCTGAACGGCAGGCCGCTCACGGTGAACGTGCCGGTCCGGGTGGGCGCCGGTGACCGGATCCACCTCGGCGCCTGGACGGTCATCACCCTGAGGGAGGGAGCACCGTGACGATCGTGCAGACGCGGCCGGCGCCCGCGCCGGTGCGGCGCAGCGTCCCCGGGCGGATCCGGGTCATCTCCGGCGTCACGGCCGCCGCGCTCGCCCTGTTGTTCGCCGCGCTCGCGGCGGGCGCGTGGACCGTCGGCGACGGGCTGCGGGTGATCGGCCGCGACGCCGGCCCGCAGGTCGTCGCCACCGCCGGGCTCTACCTGGCGCTCAGCGACATGGACGCCCAGGTGGCCGACGCGCTCATCATGGGCGACTCCTACGACCGGGAGCGGCAGCGCGCCGTGGACCGGTACGAGCGGCGCCGGTCGGAGGCCAACCAGGCGCTGCTGAAGGCGTTCGAGTTGTCGGGCGACAACCCGGCCGAGCGGCGTACCGTGCAGTCGGTGCTGGACGGGCTCGGCCGCTACGAGCGGCTGGCCGCGCAGGCGCTGCTGCTGGACGAGCGGTCGCCGCACCCGCCGGGCCGGCCGCCGGACGACGTCGTCCTCCTCCACCGGCAGGCGACCGACCTGATGCGGCTGGTGCTGCTGCCGCAGGCGTACAACCTGACGCTGGAGAACGGCACGATCGTGCGCCAGACGTACGACGACAAGGCGCTGACGGTGCCGCTGCTGCGCGGCGCGGTCGTACTGGCCGGGCTGCTCGCCCTCGGCTGCCTGCTGGTGCTGCAGGTCTACCTGGCCAGGCGGTTCCGCAGGGTGCTCGGGCCGGCGCTGCTGGCCGCCACGGTGGCGACCGCGGTGGCGCTGCTGTTCGGCTCGAACGTGCTGGCGCAGGACGAGCAGGCGCTGCGGGAGGCCAAGACCGCCGGGTTCGACTCGGTGCTGACGCTGGCCAGGGCTCGCGCGATCAGCAACAGCATGCAGGGCGACCAGAGCCGCTACCTGCTGGACCAGGCCCGCGCCGACACCTACGAGCACATGTATCTGGACAAGTCGCTGTCGGTGCTCTACGTCGAGGCGGGCAACCTGGAGACGTATCACGCCAAGGTGACCGGGGGTTCCGGCGAAGGCTTCCGCGGGCTGCTCGGCCCCGAGCTGGTCGGCAGGAGCGGCAAGGCGGCCATGGACGCCTACCGCCGTTTCCAGGCCGCGGACATGGACTTCCGGGCGCGGGCGGCGGACGGCCAGGTGCGCGAGGCGGTCGAGGCGCGGCTCCGGCCGGTCGGCGAGGCGTTCGACGCCTACGACCGTTCGCTGGTGGCGCTGTCCGAGCAGCACGAGAACGCGTTCGAGCGGGCGATCGGCCGCGGCGAGAGCACGCTGGACGGCCTGTGGCGGCTGCTGCCGTCCGCGATCGGCGTGATCGGCCTGCTGGTGGTCGCCGGGGTGTGGCCTCGACTGAAGGAGTACCGATGAAGCGGGTGCTGGCGGCCGTCGTGGCCCTCATGGCCGCGGCGGTGGTCGCCGGGTGCGGGACCGGCTCCGCGGAGTCGATCGTGGACCAGGACGAGCTGGTCATCGCGGTGCGCCCCGACCTGCCGTCGGTCGGGTTCCGCCGGACGGACGGCACCTTCGAGGGCTTCGACGTGGACGTGGCCCGCTACGTCGCCGGGAAGCTCGGCAAGCCGTTCACGTTGGTGCCGGTGCTGGCGGCCGACCGGGACAAGGTGCTGGTGGACGGGCGGGCCGACATGGTGGTGGCGACGTACACGATCAGCATGGACCGCAAGGCCACGGTGTTGTTCGCCGGGCCGTACCACATCTCGTACCAGGACATCCTGACGCGGCCGGACGAGAGGATCGCGAACGTGCGCGACCTCGCGGGCCGGCGGATCTGCGAGGTGCAGGGCTCGAACGCGGTGCAGCGGGTCGTCGAGGAGCGGAAGGTGCCGGCGCGGGTCGTGCCGTTCGCCGACTACAAGGCGTGCCTGGCGGCGCTGAAGAGCGAGCAGGTGGACGCCGTCACCACCAACGATGTCATCCTGGCGGGCCTGGCCATGCAGGACGGTTCGGGGCTGCGGCTGAACAACGCGCAGTTCAACGAGCAGCGCAGCGGGATCGGCCTGCCGAAGGGCGACGTGCCGGGCTGCGAGGCGGTGAACCGGGCGATCACCGACATGTACCAGGACGGGACGGCGGAGAAGCTGCTGCACCGGTGGTTCGGCACGTCGGGGCTGGACCTCAGCACGATCGCGGTGCCCCAGTTCGAGGGCTGCTCGTAGCGCGTCAGGCGGGCAGGCGGTGGCCGAGGCGCCGGGAGGCGTCCTGCGCCGCCGCCACGACCCGCGGCGCGAGGTCGCCCACGTCGGCCGGGGTCAGCCGCTGCGTCGGGGCGATCATGCCGAGGACGGCGACGAGCTCGCCGGTGTGGCCGAAGACGGGCGCGCTGATCGAGGCCGCGCCGACGTCGCGCTCCTCGAACGTCGCCGAGTAGCCGCGCCTGCGAACCTCGGCGAGCTGCTCGTCCAGCACGTCGATGTCGACGACGGTGCGGGAGGTGTGGCGGGTCAGGCCGTGGCCGACCGCCGCGCGGCGGGCCGCGGGGTCGAAGGCCATGAAGACCTTGCCGGCCGAGCCGGCGTGCAGGGGCATCACCATGCCGACGGTGAAGATGCGCATGACGGAGTAGCGGGTCTCGGCCAGGCTCACCACGGTGCGGTAGGGCCCGTCGCGCACGTACAGGGCGGTCGACTCGCCGGTCTGGTCGCGCAGCCGGCGCAGCACCGGGCGGGTGAGCTGCACGATGTCGAGGCCGAGGGTGCCGGGCGCCGCCCAGCGCACCAGGTCGAGGCCGATGCGGTAGACGTCGTCGTTGCGGTCGAGGAAGCCCTCGCGCAGCAGGCTGTTCACCAGCCGCTGGCAGGTGCTGGCGGGCAGCCCGGTGGTCTTGGTGATCTGCTGGAGGGTCAGCTCGGGTCGTTCGACGGTGAAGCACTCGAGGATCTGGCGGATCTTCCGCAGGACCAGCACCTGGGAGGTGCCCGATTCTTCGCTCTTGCCCATCAGTGCCTTCCCGACGCGACTTCGCAAGATACCGTACGTCAGGGCGCGGCGGCCGTCCCGCGCACGGCCACCGGCTCGGCCGGCACGGCCGACAGCGCCGAGTCGAGCCTGCGGCCCAGCAGCGCCCCCACCTCGTCGCGGACGGCCACGAGCCGGCCGGGGTCGATCCCGGTGGCGAAGCCGGCCTGATGGCAGAGGTTGACCAGGTCGTCGGTGCCGATGTTGCCGGCGGCGCCGGGCGCGAACGGGCAGCCGCCGACCCCGCCCAGCGAGGCGTCGAAGCGCCGGACGCCCAGCTGGAGCGCCTCCCAGGCGTTCGCCGAGGCCATGCCGTACGTGTTGTGCAGGTGCAGCCCCAGCGGCGGCTCCGGGAATGCCGCGCGCACGGCGGTGACCGTACGCCGGATGTGCCACGGACTGGCCGCGCCGATCGTGTCGGCCAGGTGCAGCGCCTTGATGCCGTACGCGGTCAGCGCCCGCGCCACGTCCACGACCCGCTCCGGGGCGGTCTCGCCGTCGAAGGGGCAGACGAACGCCGTGGCGATGGTCGCCTCGATCCGCACCCCGGCCCCCGTCAGCAGCTCGGCGGCCGGGCGCAGGCGGGCGAGGGCCTCCTGGGTGGGCACTCCGGCGTTGGCCTTGCTGTGCCCGTCGCTGGCCGAGACGACGAACCGGACGTGCCGGGCCTCGGCCTCGATCGCCCGGCGCGCTCCCCGCTCGTTGAAGACCAGCGTGTGCAGGGCCACCGACTCCGCGGGGCGCAGCTCGCGCACCAGCCGGTCGGTGTCGGCCATCTGCGGCACCTTCTCCGGGTGGACGAACGAGCCGACCTCCAGCGAGGTGAGCCCGGCGGCCATCAGCCCGTACGCGAGCCGGATCTTGTCGGCGGTCGGGACGACCACCGGCTCGATCTGCAGGCCGTCCCGCAGGAGGACCTCTGTGATGAGGACCCGGTCGTTCGTGCCGGTCATTCAGATCACCCCCAGCTCGCGCAGCTGCGCGCGCCGCGCGTCGTCGATGCCGAGATCGGCCAGGACGGCGTCGGTGTGCTCGCCCAGCTCGGGGCCGAGCCACCGGGTGCGGCCGGGCTCCTCGGCGAGCTTCGGCACGACGCCGGGGAAGGCCACGTCGCGCTCGTGGCCCGGGGCGACGGCCACGCGGTGCCGCTCCAGCATGCCGCGGGCCGCGTAGTGCGGGTCCTTGGCGATGTCGGCCGCCGTGTAGATGGGGGACGACGGGATCTGCCCCTCGTCCAGCCGCTGGAGCACCTCTTCGTGCGGCAGCCGCGCGGTCCAGTCCGCGATGGCGGCGTCGAGGTTCTCGGCGTGCCGCACGCGGCCGGCGTTGTCGGCCAGCGCCGGGTCGTCGGCCAGGTCGGGGCGGCCGATCGCCCGCATGAGGCGTTTGAAGATGGAGTCGCCGTTGCCGCTGATCACGACGTACCGGCCGTCGGCGCACAGGTAGGTGCCGGACGGCGCGATGCCCGGCAGTGAGGCGCCGGTCCGCTCGGGCTCGACGGCGAAGGCGTCGTAGTCGGGGGTCAGGGACTCCATCAGGGAGTAGACCGCCTCGTACAGGGCCACGTCCACGACGTCTCCGCGGCCGGTGAGCGATCGGCGGCGCAGGGCGGTCAGGGCGCCGATGACGGCGTAGAGGCCGGCGACCGAGTCGGCGAGGCTGATGCCGACGCGGGTGGGGGGCCGGTCGGGGTAGCCGGTGAGGTTCCTGAGCCCGCCGACGGCCTCGGCGACGCCGCCGAAGCCGGGCCGGTCGCGGTAGGGGCCGCTCTGGCCGTAGCCGGAGATGCGGACGACGATGACGCCCGGGTTCACCTGGCGCATGCGCTCGACGTCCAGGCCCCAGCGTTCGAGGGTGCCGGGGCGGAAGTTCTCCAGCACCACGTCGGAGCGGCGGATGAGGTCGAGGGCGACCGTACGGCCCTCCGGGTGTTTCAGGTCGAGCGTGACGGAGCGCTTGTTCCGGTTCATCACGCGGAACAGCAGCGAGGTCTCGCCCTCGTGGAGTCGCCATCGGCGCAGCTCGTCGCCGCCGCGGGGGCGTTCGATCTTGACGACGTCCGCCCCGAAGTCGGCCATGAGGCGGCCGGCCGACGGGGCGGCGATGAAGTTGCCCAGTTCGAGCACCCGCACGCCGTCCAGGGCTCCGCTCAGATCCGCCATGTCCTCACCCTCCCATCCCGCAATGTGGGTCTCTATCCCAGAATGCGAGTTTCCCTTCGAAGCGGTCAATCCCCACCAGTAGTAAAGAAACGGATGAAAACCGCCAAAAGCCCCGTTACCGGACCCTTGACCGGGTCGCCGGCGAGGCTCATGATGAGTTGCCATCCCAGCGTCAACAGGCTGGGTCCCCGCCGTGACGACGCCGTTACGAGCCGCCCCCCTGCCTCCGAGCGAAGGAGCAGTGGATGTCCGACCTCGCAGTCCTCGCCAGTACGGCGGTGGCGATCGTCGCCACCGTGGTGCTCATCGTCCGCTTCCACGTGAACCCGGTGATCTCCCTCATCCTCGGGTCACTGGGCCTCGGGCTCATGACGCGCCTCGGCTTCGGCAAGACGGTGGAGACCATCACCAAGGGTTTCGGCGACATCATGGCCGACGTCGGCCTGCTCATCGCGTTCGGCGTGCTGACGGGCTCCATGCTCAAGGAGCTGGGCGCCATCGAACGGCTGGTCGACCGCCTGCTGCGAGTGTTCGGCCCCGAGCGGCTGCCGTACTCGATGGCGCTGACCATCGCCACCCTGCTCCAGTCGATCTACCTGGACGTGCTGCTGGTGATCTCGGCGCCGCTGGCCCGCTCCGCCTCACGCCAGATCGGCCCGCTGGGCACACCGCGCATGGCCGCCGCCATGGCGATCGGCCTGGAGTGCGGCATCGTGCTGATGGTGCCGGGAGTCGGCACGCTCGCCCTGGCGGCGCTGCTGCACGTCCCGCTCGGCACGATGTTGCTCTGGGGGCTGCTGCTGATCATCCCGACGGTCGTCTTCTCCGTGGCGATCATGACGTTCCTGTTCCGCCGGGGCTTCTGGAACACCGCCGCCGACGAGATCGTCGCCGTCGAGGAGGCCGGCGCCGCCGTCGCCGAGGTGATGGAGAAGGAGCAGGCGGCCCCGGTCGGCGTGGGAGCCACGCAGACGGCCGCCCCGGCGCGGCCCGTGACCCCGGCGCCGGGCGGCGCGCCCGTGGACGGCCCGGGCCCGGCCGCCCGGCCGCGCGCCGCCGAGCACGGTCCGAGCCTGCTGGTGAGCTTCGGCCCGCTCATCGTCGCCCTGCTGATGATCGCCAGCGGCGCCATCGCCCAGGCCGCGAACGTACGGAACACGGTGATGGCGTTCTTCTCCAACCCCGTCGTCGCCCTGCTGGTCGGCCTCATCGGCACCCTGGTCGTCACCCGGCACTTCACCGGCAGGGGCGGCGTGGAGAAGGCGATCTCCAGCGGGTTCAAGGAGAGCGGTCAGATCCTCATCCTCACGGCGGTCGGCGGCTCGCTCGCCGCCGTCGTGGCGGCCGGCGGCCTCGGCGACATCCTGCGGGGATACTTCACCGCCGGGACGTTCCTGCCGCTGGTGGTGGTGTGGCTGGTCGCCGCGGTCCTGCACGTCGCGGTCGGCTCCGTCACCATCTCGGCCATCACCGCGGCCGGCATCCTCGCCCCCGTCGCGCCGGCCCTCGGGATCGACCCCGTGCTCATCGCGCTGGCCGCCGGGGCGGGGTCGCTCTTCTGCGTGCACGTCACCAGCAACACGTTCTGGCTGCTGCAGTCGTTGCTCGGCCAGACCACCCGGGGCGCGCTCAAGACCACCACGGTCGCGGTGTCCGTCGCCTCGGTCGTGGCCATCCTCCTGCTGCTGCCGATCAGCCTGCTCTTCTGAACGGGCTTCACGCACGGGCTCTCACGGACGGGCCGGTGGCCCGGGGGCCACCGGCCGTACGTCGTCAGTCGAGATAGTCCCGCAGCATCTGCGCGCGCGTCGGGTGGCGGAGCTTGGCCAGGGTCTTCGACTCGATCTGGCGGATGCGCTCCCGCGTCACGCCGAACTCCCTGCCCACCTCCTCCAGCGTGCGCGGGTGCCCGTCGGCCAGGCCGAAGCGGAGCTGGATGATGCGCTGCTCCCGGTCGGAGAGCGTGGCCAGGATGTCGTCGAGCTGGTCCTGCAGCATGATGAAGGCCGCGGCCTCCATCGGCACGACCGCGTCGGCGTCCTCGATGAAGTCTCCGAGGTCGGAGTCCTCCTCGCCGATCGGCGACTGCAACGACACGGGCTCCTGGGCGATGCGCTGGATCTCCACCACGCGATCGACCGGGAGGTCCATCTCCTTGGCGATCTCCTCGGGGATCGGCTCGCGGCCGAGATCCTGGTGGAGCTGCCGCTGCACCCTGACGAGCTTGTTGATGGTCTCCACCATGTGGACCGGGATGCGGATCGTCCGCGCCTGGTCGGCGATGGCCCTGGTGATCGCCTGCCGGATCCACCAGGTGGCGTAGGTGGAGAACTTGTAACCCTTGGTGTAGTCGAACTTCTCGACGGCCCTGATGAGCCCGAGGTTGCCCTCCTGGATGAGGTCCAGGAACAACATGCCGCGGCCCACGTACCGCTTGGCGATCGACACCACGAGCCGCAGGTTGGCCTCGATGAGCCGCTGCTTGGCTCTGGTGCCCTGCCAGACGAGCTCCCGCAGCTCCGGGAAGGCCAGGCGCGAGACCCCGTTGGCCAGTTTGTCCTCGGCGAACAGGCCGGCTTCGATCGACTTGGCGAGCTCCACCTCCTCCTCGGCGGTCAGCAAAGGCACGCGGCCGATCTCGCGCAGATAGATGCGGACGAGATCGCTGGTTGGCGCCCGCTTGCCTACGTCCTCCTCATCGGCGCGGGTGGACTCCTCGTCGCCCTGGGGCTCGAGGACCTCCACGCCGTTCTCGGCGAGCATGCGCACGACGCGCTCCAGCGCGTCGGACGGCAGCTCGGATCGGTCAAGCGCGGCTGCGACGTCATCGACGGTTACGCTTCCGCGCTCCCTTCCCTTCGCGACGAGGTCCGCCACCTGATCTACCGATGGCGGTCCGCTTGACAGCACCGATGCACCCACGGGACACAGTCTGCAGTATTGGTTCCAGCAAATGGCAGACCCATTTTTGTCACCGAAGGTAAGGCGATCGTCCTTACCGAATTGAGATCGCAATAAGGTTTAGCCCGAGTTTGATCAGGAAAGTAAAGTCAATTACGCGATCAGGATTCACGCGCCCGGCGGGCGTCCAGAGCCGGACGCAACATTCTCCCTGCCCGGATACCCTCCGCCCCCTGCTGTGGCGCCCGTTGGACCGTGCCAGGTTCCCGCCTGAACCGCCTTGGTATACCGCCAGTAACGCATCCGAACTGTTACAAACCCACACGCCCTGGAGCCCCCGCCCCATGCGCATGGCGACGTCCGCGGGGCCGACAGGAAATACGGCTGCCCCGATGAGAGCCACCCTGAGTCACGCGGAACCCCGCCGGCCCCGCATCGCCCCGCGGGGTTGGTGACGCGGGTGATCAGTGGGCGGGCGCCGGGAGCCGTGTGGCATCGATGGAGGGTTCTTGCCGTCGGGGGCGGGAGGTCACTGCGTGCCGGTGGCTCGTTCGAGGAGGACCTTGCGTTGTTTCTCGAGGGCGAGGAGCTCGCCGAAGAGGCGGCGGTGCTCCTGGTCTTCGTCCACCGGGTTGATGCGCTGGAGCCGGGACTTGACCTGGGCGATGGCGCGGTCGACCGCCATCGTCTCCACGCGCGCGAGGATCCCCGTCGCGTAGCGCTGCTCGACCTCGGCGTCCGCCTGGAACGGCTCCACCGCGAAACGCGTCACCAGCGCCCGCGACCCCTCTTCGTAGGCGTGCTCCAGCAGCCGGTCGACCCACTCGCGCCCCCCGTGCGCGGCCGCCGCGAGGCCGCCCGCGGCGGTGATGACCTTGTGCAGGGCCGTGTGCTCGGGCGTGGTGAACGCCTGCGGGTCGAGGATGTCGAACTGGGGCCCCAGCAGCGCGGGACGCTGGACGGCCAGCTTGAGCAGCTCCCGCTCGACGCGCACGCTCGGGTCGACCGGCGCGGCGTGGGCGACGCGCCGGCGGCGGCCCTGCTGGGCGCCGGACACCTCGCCGATGCGCTGCATGACGAACCGCTCGTCCATGAAGCCGAGCCACCGGTCGAGGTCGATGGCGTAGCGCTTGCGCAGGCCGACGTCCTTGATCGCGGCCACGATGGGCGCGGCGGCGTCGAGGGCGGCGATCTTGCCTTCGTTGCTGCGCAGGTCGTAACGGGAGATCGTGCTCCTGATCGCGAACTGGAACAGCGGCTCGCGGCTGGCGATCAGGTCGCGCACGGCCGCGTCGCCCTGCTTGACCCGAAGGTCGCACGGGTCGAGCCCGTCGGCCTGCACCGCGACGTACGTCTGCGTGACGAACTTCTGCTCGTCGGCGAACGCCCGCAGCGCCGCCTTCTGCCCGGCCGCGTCGCCGTCGAAGGTGAAGATGACCTCGCCGCGGAACTCGGCCTGGTCGAACAGGAAACGGCGCAGGATCTTGATGTGCTCCTCGCCGAACGACGTGCCGCACGTGGCCACGGCGGTGGGCACGCCGGCCAGATGGCAGGCCATCACGTCGGTGTATCCCTCGACGATCACGGCCTGGGCGCGCTTGGAGATCTCGCGTTTCGCTAGATCAATCCCATAAAGGACCTGGCTCTTCTTGTAAAGCGGCGAGTCAGGAGTATTGAGGTATTTCGGACCGTCATCGGAATCGAGCAACTTCCGCGCCCCGAATCCGATCACGTCGCCCGTGGCGTCGCGGATCGGCCAGATGAGCCGCCCGCGGAACCGGTCGATCGGCCCCCGCCGGCCCTCCTTGGCCAGCCCGCCCTTGACGATCTCCTCGGAGGTGAACCCGCGCGCCAGCAGATGGCGGGTCAGCGCCTCCCACTCGGCGGGCGCGTAGCCGACCCCGAACATCTCGGCGTCCGCCCGCTCGAAGCCGCGCTCCGACAGGAAGCGCCGCCCGGGCGCCGCGTCGGGACTCATCAGCTTGTCGGCGTAGAACTCCGCGGCCGCCCGGTGGGCCTCGATCAGCCGGGCCCGCTCGCCGTGGTCACGCCTCGGGACGTAGCCGCCCTGCTCGTACTGGAGCTGGATGCCGGCCCGCTGGGCCAGCCGCTCGACGGCCTCGCCGAACGACAGGTGCTCGATCTTCTCGACGAACGTGATGACGTCGCCGCCCTCGGAGCACCCGAAGCAGTAGAACATCCCCCGCTCGGGGGTCACGTTGAACGAGGGGCTCTTCTCGTCGTGGAAGGGGCACAGCCCCTTGAGGTTGCCGCCTCCGGCGTTGCGCAACTGGATGTGCTCGCCGATGACCTCGGCGATGGGGGAGCGCTCGCGCACGAGTGCGATGTCGACATCACGGATCCGGCCAGCCACGTCGGTGAGTCTATTCCGCCCCGCCGACGGTTCCCGACGTCCCGGGTGTTCCGGGCATGAGGCTTCGGAGGGATAGGCGACGGTTACCCGCGGGCTGCTAAAGCCGGAAAGCGGCAATGCGGGGGTCCCCGGTGGGCTACAAAGGTAAAAGTTGTCGGGTGGAACCGGCGGAAACAGTGACACAGGTGGAGACCATGCAATCGGGGCGTATCGGACGATTGGCGGCCGTCGCGGGCGCCGTGCTGCTGACCGGTGCCTGCACCCAGGCCACCGGGGTGGCGGGTGTCGGCGCCACCTCCCCCGCCACGCCTCCGGCGACGACCGCCGCCGCCACCCCCGCGCCGACGCCGGAGCACCAGGCCGCCGCCGAGCAGCCGCCCGCGGCCTCGGCCCCGGTCAACGTGCCGCCGCCCACATTGTCGAAGCACACCTACACCTTCCCGGTGAAGGACTGTGAGACCACCTACCAGCGCAAGCTGCTCGTGCTGCCCAAGACCACGATCTGGGCGCAGGAGGGATGCGCGTTCGTGGCGCCCGTCGGCGGGGTGGTGGACGAGGTCAACACCCAGGACCGGTGGAACCCGGCCACCGACGCCGGGCCCGACCGCGAGGGCAGGTTCGTCACGATCATCGGCGACGACGGCGTGCGCTACCTGGGCGGCCACCTCGAGTCGGTCGCCGAGGGCATCGAGCCGGGCGTCCGCGTCAAGGTCGGCCGGCTGCTCGGCCGGGTGGGCCGGTCGGGCAACGCCCGCGACACCGGCTCCAACCTCTACTTCGCGATCTCGTGGAAGACCGGCCCGGCCTACTGGTGGGTCCGCCGCGGCATGGTCGAGCCGTGGGACTACCTCGACGCCTGGCAGAGCGGCAACCGTACGTTCTCTCCTCGAGAGCAGACGCTGAAGCTGCGCAAGAAGCTCGGCGAGACGCCGCCGTGCACCGTCCTGTGCGCATCGAGGCAGCAGCCGGCGGAGCCGTCCAAGACCCCGAAGCCGCGCCCCACCCGGGGGAACGACGACAACAGAGGCAGCGACGACGTCGTCACGATCAACCCCGAGATAGCTCCGTTCGACTGACGACGACGCCCGACCGGATCAGCTCCTGGATCTCGTCCACGACGTCCCAGACGTTGACGTTCATGCCCGCGATCACCCGGCCGCCGCGCAGCCAGAACGCGATGAACTCCAGGCTCTCGGGGTCGCCGCGGTAGACGATCTCGTCGTGGCCCTCGATGTCGCCGGAGAACTCCATGCCCAGCTCGTACTGGTCGGTGTAGAAGTACGGGAGCCGGTCGTGGACGACCTCCTGGCCGAGCATCGACCGGGCCGCGACCGGGCCGCCGTGCAGGGCGTTGGCCCAGTGCTCGACGCGGATGCGCCGCCCGTACACCGGGTGGAGGAACTCCGCGACGTCGCCCGCGGCGAACACGTCGGGGTGCAAGGTGCGCAGCGCCGCGTCCGTGAGGATGCCCTGCCCGACGTCGAGCCCCGCGTCGCGGGCGAGCCAGACCTCGGGGCTCGCGCCGATGCCGGCCACGACGAGGTCGGCGCTGAGCCGCTCCCCCGAGCTTAGCCGCACGCCGGTCTGGGTGATCTCCGCGGCGGCCGTGCCGAAGCGCAGGTCGACGCCCTTGCTCGCGTGCAGGCGGGCGAACAGGGCGCCCAGCTCGGGGCCCAGCGCCTTGTTGAGCGCGGTCGGCTCGGGCTCGACCACGGTGACCTCGCAGCCGGCCGTGCGCGCCGCCGCCGCGGTCTCCAGCCCGATCCAGGACGCGCCCACGACGAGCACGCTCACGCCCTTGGCGAAGCGCTCCTTGAGCGCCTCGCTGTCCTCGACGGTCCGCAGGTAGTACGCGGGCCCGGGCAGCCGCCGCGGCACCGCGCCCGTCGCGATGAGCAGCCGGTCGTACGGCAGCCGCGAGCCGTCGCCCAGCCTGACCAGGCGGCGGTCCGGCTCGATGCGGGTCACGCGTGTGCCGAGCCGCAGGTCGACCGCGTGGTCGGCGTACCACTCCGGCGGGTGCACGTAGATCGTGTCGCGTTCGCTCCTGCCCTGCAGGAACTCCTTGGACAGGGGCGGCCTTTCGTAGGGCCGTTCGCTCTCCGCGCCGATCAGCACGATCTCGCCGTCGAAGCCCTCCTCGCGCAGCGTCTCGGCTGCCTTCGCCCCGGCGAGCCCGGCGCCGACGATCACATAGGTGGCCATGGGCGCAGTATCCGCCCGGCGCGGTCCTCGGGCCAGCCGGTTGTGCCAGTTCAGACGAACCTTTGTCAGCGGGTGAGCCGGCGGTGCCAGGCCACCGCGGAGGTGTCGGTGAGCGAGGCGATCTGGTCGATGACCACGCGGACGCGGGCCGCGTCGTCGGGCGCCTTGCCGAACGCGGGGCGGAAGGCCGGCTCCAGCGTGCCGGGCGCGCCGAGAGTGATCAGCGAGGCCAGCTCGGTGATGAGCTCCCGCTGCCTGGCCTGGTTGGCGTGGTGGCCCTCCGTGGTCATCACGTAGTGCGCGGTGACCCCCTTGAGCAGCGCGCACTCCAGCCTCGTGGTGCGCGGGACGACGAGGTCGGCGCGGTGGCGGGCGCCGTGCACCTCCATCGTGGCGGCCTGGGCGGAGGTGCAGAACCGGCCGATGAGCCCGCTGGTGAGCGCCTTCAGCCCGGCCAGGTCGGCGAGCGTGGCCTCGAAGTGACGCGGCCACAGCGGGTGGGTGATGAGCCGGGCGAAGACCTCCTCCAGCTCGCCGAGGTCGGCGCCGGGGGCGTACCAGGTGCGGGTGGTCCGGCACACCTCGCGGCGCTCGCCCGGCGACAGCAGCGCCTCCGGGACGACGTGGCCGGAGTGCAGGGCGTCCTCCAGGTCGTGGACGGAGTAGGCGACGTCGTCGGCCCAGTCCATGATCTGCGCCTCGAAGCTCACCCGGCCCTCTCGCGCGCCCTCCCGGACCCACCGGAACACCGGCAGGTCGTCGTCGTACACACCGAACTTGGGCGAACCGCCGTCGCGTGTCCACGGGTACTTGATCGAGGCGTCCAGGGCGGCGCGGGTGAGGTTGAGCCCGGCGCTGCGGCCGTCCTCGGTGAGCACCTTGGCCTCCAGCCTGGTCAGCAGGCGCAGGCTCTGGGCGTTGCCCTCGAAACCGCCGCACGGGGCCGCGAGCGCGTCGAGCGCCACCTCCCCGTTGTGCCCGAACGGCGGATGCCCCAGGTCGTGCGCCAGGCAGGCGGTCTCCACCAGGTCGGGGTCGACGCCCAGGGCGGCGCCCATCTCCCGGCCCACCTGGGCGCATTCGAGCGAGTGGGTCAGCCGGGTGCGCGGGATGTGCTGGCCGCCGCCGAACGTCTCGCCGGGGCCGACGACCTGGGTCTTAGCGGCCAGCCTGCGCAGCGCGGCGCTGTGCAGCACCCTGGCCCGGTCGCGCTCGAACGCCGAACGCCGGGGATTGCCGGGAGGTTCCGGAACCCAACGTTCCTGGTCGTGCTCGTCGTAAGTGGGCATTGGTCCAGTGATTTTATCCAGTTTGCGGTGTTCCGCTAAGGTCAGCCTCGCGAGAACCCCTTCCCCGGGAGCGACTCCCCCATGACGACAGCGTTACGAGCGGTGCTGGCGTTCGCCTTGCTCGCCGGCTTCTACGTGCTGGTCGGCCTGGTCCTGGCGGCCGCGATCTTCTTCGATGTCTGGCTCTTCGTCGACTTCCGTCCCCGGCTGATCGAGTTCGCCGTCGTGCTCACCCTCGCCGCGGTGACGCTCGTCCGTACGCTGATCATGGTGAGCCGCGGCGGGAGCGGCGAGCAGCCCGGTGTGGCGGTGGGACGCGAGCACGAGCCCGTGTTGTGGCAGACCGTCGAGGACCTCGCCCGGACGGTGCGCACCGCGCCGCCGGACGAGATCCGCCTGATCGCCGACGTGAACGCCGCCGTGTCGGAGGACACCCGCCTGCTGGGGCTGCGGGCGACGCGGCGGCGGATGTACATCGGGCTGCCGCTGCTGCAGACGCTCACGGTCGACGAGATGCGCGCGGTGCTCGGGCACGAGCTCGGCCACTACAGCGGGGCGCACACCCGCCTCGGCGCGCCGGTCTACCGGGGCCGGGTCTCACTGATCGCGACCGTGCAGAGCCTCGGCAAGCACCCGGCCATCCAGCGCGTGTTCCGCATGTACGCCCGGCTCTACCTCCGCGTCTCGCAGGCCGTCTCACGCCGGCAGGAGCTGGAGGCCGACGAGTTCGCCGTCATGATCGGCGGCCGCCAGGCCATGGCGAACGCCCTGCGCAAGGTCCACACCACCGCGCTGGCCTGGGAGGTGTACACCTCCGGCTACCTCTCGCTCGCCGGCGCGGGCGGGGCGCGGCCCGCGACCGTGTTCGGCGGGTTCCACCAGCTGATGAGCGACCCAGTCCGGCAGGCCCAGCTCGCCGAGCTCGGCCGGCAGCCCGAAGAGGTCTCCCCGTACGACTCCCACCCCGGCCTGGCCGAACGGCTGGCCGCGATCGAGCGCCTGCCCGAGCCGCCGCACACGCCCGACCCGCGCTCCGCCCTGACGCTGCTGGTCGACGCGAACGTGGCGGTGCAGGCCGTGGAGCAGACCATGTGGACGCCGGAGGCCCTGGAGAGACTGCGCCCGGTGCCGTGGGAGGAGCTGGTCGCCCACGGCATGTACGCCGGCCGCAACGCCGAGGCCCTGCACGACCTGGCGGTGGCCGGGCAGCGGGTCATGGGCTCCGCCCGGCCGTACCTGGACGCCGCGTTCGAGGCGATCGCGCGGGGGCGGCAGGCGGAGCTGGAGGCCCGGCTGCTGGAGCTGGGCTGGAACCCGTCCGAGAACATGCTGGCCGGGGTGCTGGGGCAGGCGCTGGAGGCGGTGCTGATCCAGCTCGGCCAGGCCCGGTGGACGCTGTCGTGGTCGGGGCCCGCGCGGCTGCTGTTCCACGACGGCGAGGAGGTCTCGCTGTCGGAGTACGCCGCCCAGGTGGCGGCCGACCCGGCGGCCGTGGCCGGGTTGCGGAAGTGGCTCGGCGACCACGGGATGCGTCACGACTACGTCCCCACCGAGGAGCCCACCCCCGCCGTCGCCCGCTAGCCCGGCTCAGCGCAGCGCCCGCTCCAGGTCGGCGCGGTGCTC
>NZ_POUD01000470.1 GCF_003236395.1 Nonomuraea aridisoli
CAGCCGGGGTGATCGTCGGCTGCCCGCGCCAAGACGTGGGGAGGCTGCCGGACCCGTGGGTGCGGCTGCTCGCTCGGCCACGTCTCGTCTGGTCACCCGGCCGCCTTCCACGGGGGGACGGGGAGTTCGTCGGGCAGAAGCGGGGGCACCGCCGTCGACGCGGACGCCGCGGCGTGACGCCGGCCCTCGGCCTGCGTGGCCACGATGCGCGTCCACAGCTCCTCGGGCGTCGTGCCCGTGCGGTAGACGCCGCCCGGCTTCCATGGCCCCCGGTAGTAGGCGGTGAAGCGCTGTCGGCCGGGTTCCCACAGCACCAGCCACCAGTATTTGCAGGACTGTTCGATGTGGGCCGCCCACTGGCGGCCGCCGGTGGTGTCGATGATGAGGCTCACGGCAGTTTCCTCGGTGCTGGCACAGGGTGATCACGAGAGGATGCGGGCAGGGGCAGACGGGTGGTGTTGGGCTGTCAGCGGCGGCTGGACGCCAACGGCCACGCCTGGATGCTCCGGAGGGCAGGGGGCGCGGTTCGCCGGGAATCCCGCACGTACAGCAGACGTGCGCCGAGCGCGTCGATCCGTTCTCTGCGCTGGTCGGCGATACGTCTCCCACCAAGGTGGTGGGAGGTCGGCAGGACCACGCCATACGCGTCGGACACGGTCAGCAGGTTCAGCAGGCCGACGAACGCCCGGTCGTTCACCGAGCCGCGTCCCCGATCTGTGAAGATGCCGCACAGTTGCAGCTCATGCTGGTCGCAGTACTGGGCGAGCGTCACGGTGAGCGCGGCCAGCCGCTCATGCGATGAACGGTCCAGCCGCAGGTAGCCGTAGACGATCGGGCCGTCTACTTCCCGCTGCTCTGTCAGGGTTGTCCACAAGGTGCCGTCCTCCATGACCAGGGATGATGGCCCGTGCTTCGAGGATGGCCAGCGCCGGCGCTGTTGGATACGACCGGCTGTCGCACTTGCGTTGCACTTCCGTAGGCCCGCAGCGTCGCCGCGTGCTTCCATGACCGTGGAAGGGAGCCACGCCGTGACGACCGTGCATGAGTGGACGGGCCTCGAAGCCCATGCACTTCGTCTCGCGCTGCGAATGAGCGTCCGCGTCTTCGCGCAGCATCTCGGCGTGGCCGCCCGCACCGTGGCGAAGTGGGATCAGCTCGGCTCGTCCACGCATCCGCGTCCGGACACGCAGGCGATACTCGACACGGCGCTCGCACGCGCGGACTCGGCGACACACCTGCGGTTCGAGACCCTGCTGCTGGAACTTGGCCAGGGCACGGAGCAGCACGGGCTACGCGTCACACGCGTTGGGCCGCGGGCCTGGGACTACGAGACGTGGACCGACGATCTGGACCGGGCAGTGGTCGCGCTCAGCCGCCAGAACTTCCCGTTCGCTGCCGACCTGCTCAACCGGTGGCTCACCCTGTACAACCCGCAAGCACTGGACGACAAGGGCCTGTACCTGTTCGCGCGGTCCACGACGCTGCTCGGCGACCTACAGCGGGATCAGGGCGCCGTGGCTGGCCCGCTGTCGGCCCGCCGCTCCTACCTCAACGCCCGATCGATCTACGCCCAGCTCGACATCCCGCGCCGCGTCGCGCAACTCGACCTTTCGCTGGCGGTGGTCGCAGAGATGTCTGGCCAGTTGGATGGCGCCGCCCACGAGTACGAGGCGCTCGCCGTCGACGACCGTCTCTCGCCCCGGGATCGGACCCGCGCCCGCCTGTGGGTGGGGACCGCGCTGTCCAAGAACGGCAACCATGATTACGCCGCCCGCCTGATGAGCACGGCCATCCGCGAGTTCGAGAGCATTGGCGAACCCGAGGACTGGTCCGTCGCTCACCAGAAACTTGCGCTGGCCCACCGCGGCGCCGGCAACCTCGGGGAAGCGTTCCGCCTGATCGATCTCGCCCGCGCTACTGCCGTCACAGATGCGCCCATGCAGCGGGTGCGGCTGGAGACGGCTTACGGGCACATCCTGCTTTCTGACCGGGCCACCGTGGATGATGGGCTGGTGATTCTCGACCGTGCCGCGCGCGAGGCCGCACAGCACGGGCTCGCGCATCAACTGCGCAGCATCGAGGGGATCCAAGAGTCCTTCCAGAGGGAGACGCCTCTTCCTCTGCCACGGCGATCAGGGAGCAGCCGAGTGAGCGTCAAGCAGCAGGTCATCACCGACGAGCAGCGGAGGCACGCCCGCACTATCTGGGACTACCACCAGATGGGCCATGATCTGCGCCGCTGCGATGTGGCCATCGGTCTGGGCAGCCATGACCTGGGTGTCGCTCGCGCCGCGGCCGACCTGTACCGCGCCGGCTGGTTCCCGCTGCTGGTGTTCAGCGGCGCCACCAGCTCCACCACCGCGGCGCGGTTCCCGCGCGGCGAAGCCGTCCACTACCGCGAGTATGCGCTAGAGCTCGGCGTGCCCGACGAGGCGATCCTGCTGGAGCCGAACGCCACCAACACGGGGCAGAACATTAGGCTGTCCCGTCAGGTCCTGGCCGACGCGGGAGTTCAGCCCGATTCGGTGCTGCTGATTTCCAAGCCGTACATGGAGCGCCGAGCCTATGCCACAGCACGGAAGGTATGGCCAGAGGTGGAGGTGGTGTGCGCGTCCGAGCCTCTGGAATTGGACGACTACGTCACCTCGATCGGCGACCCGAAGTTGGTCATCGACATGCTCGTCGGCGACCTGCAGCGCGTGATCGAGTATCCGAAGCTCGGGTACGCCATCGAGCAGAACGTCCCGGGAGAGGTTCATGACGCCTACCAGGCTCTTCTCCGCGCCGGATTCGACAGCAGGCTCTTCACGCCCTGATCCGCCGTACGGGGCCGTGTGCGCGATCCACCAGCCCAACCTGTTCCCTCGGCTGTCCACTCTGGCCAAGCTGTTCACCGCCGATTACTGGATCGTCCTGGACGACGTGCAGTTCGCCCGGCGCGACTACCAGCACCGCACGCGTCTGGCAGGGCTCGACGGAACACGGCAATGGCTGTCGATCGCCACTCGGCTGCCGGACGGCCGGTCCACACTTATCCGTGACGCGCGTCTGGCCGACCCTCGACGTTGTCGGCGGCGCGTCGCGCAGCTGCTCGCCGACCACTACCGGCACAGCGCCTACTGGCCGCTGTTCAAGCGGCGCCTCGGTTCCGTACTCGACCTGTTCGACAGCGGCGATCGGCTGGCGGATGTGACTGAGTTGTCTACGCGGCTGCTGCTGGAGGAGGTCGGGTGGACAGGACGCATCCTGCGGAGTAGTGATCTGCCCGCGCGGAAGGACAGGTCTCAGCGGCTCGCGGACCTAGCCTGGCTGACTGGCGCGACGAGGTACCTGTGTGGGACTGGCGGGATGACCTATCTGGACCTGGATGCGTTCAGCGCCTACTCGATCGAGGTACTCCCGTTCCGGGTTCCCGGAACGGGCATCTGGAGGTCAGCGCGCGAGGTGAGCGCCGTGGACGCGCTGCTGCTGGTAGGGCCGGGCGCTTTGCGGGCGACGCTGACGGCACTACAAGGGCGCGTTCTGACGTCGCACGAGGACGCGCTCAAGCGGGCCTGTCGTTAAGGAAGCTGTCACCAAGTAGACGGAAGCGTAAGCGGCAAGCCGGGGCGAGGGTCTTCTGAGCGGGGG
>NZ_POUD01000471.1 GCF_003236395.1 Nonomuraea aridisoli
AGATGGGTATAAGAGACAGCCTCAGCCCCTCCCGTTAGACCAGCGGAACAAGACACCGCCCCTCGACGACCCCCGACGAGGAAAGCACCACGAGGGCCCACCACCTCCTCAACTTCCAGAGACGGCACCCACCCCGCCACCTCCTCGACCCGCGGGGACGGCGACCAACTGCGGCGACCAGGGATGAGTCAGTCGGTGTGCTGGGCGGTGAGGAGACGGCGGAGTGCGGCGGGGGTGTGGCCGCAGTGGCGGCGGATCGTGCGGGTCAGGTGGGCCTGGTCGGCGAAGCCGAGGTCGGCGGCGAGCGTGGCGAGGCTCGGCTCGCCGTGCTCCAGCCGGTCGAGCGCGCGGCCGACCCGCACCCTGTTGCGGTAGTGGGTGAGGGAGACGCCCACTTCGCGGGTGAACGCCCGGCTGAGCCGGTACGGCGACACCCCGAGGAACTCCGCCAGCGACACCAGCCCCGCGGCCTCGGGGACGTCGGCGGAGATGGCCTCACGCGCGGCATCGACCACCGCCGCCGCGCTCGTCCGCGCCCTGGCCGGGCCGCCCGCGGATCGCGGGCCTCCGGCCGGGCCGCCCGTGGCGGCGCCGACCAGCGGCAACATCGCCTCGACGACCTCGAACGCCGTGTCACCGTCGCGCGCGGCCCGCAGCAGGCGGCGGTGGAGGAGGTCGAGCCGCGCGTCGACGTAGAACGCGAGATCGGCCGACCGGCCCGGCCCGTGGCCGATGATCGCCCGCCACAACCCGGGAGCCAGCGTCAACGCCGTGCACACGTCGCCACCGGCCGGATGGGCGAAGCGTTCCTCGACCCCCGGCACGGCGAGGTAGGCCATCGTCGGGTCGGCAACGGCATGCCGACCGTCGGCCATGCGCCGGAACGTCCCCCGCCGCACCAGCACCACCCGGTAGTGGTTCTCCACCTCGGCGGACGACCACCCCCGGTGGTCGTCGAGGCAGGTCACGGTGTCGACCCGGAACCCGGAACCCCGGGCCACGGATGTGGAGCAACGCATCCGCCGGACGCTACACCGCGCCTGCGACAATCCCGCCCGCCGCGGACGAGCGCAAGGATGTTCAAGAACCGGAGGGGCGCTCACCGGCAGGGTGAAGGCATGACAACGACCTTCGCCTCTCTTGTGATCGACTGCGCCGAGCCCACCACGCTGGCCGGCTTCTACGCCAGGCTGACCGGATGGCGGGCCACCGGCGACGACGGGTACGCCGCCCTGGAAGGCGGGCCGGTCACCATCGGTTTCCAGCGGATCGACGGCTACCGCGGCCCCGGCTGGCCGGCCGACGGCAAGCACGCGCACCTCTACTTCACGGTGCCCGACGTCGAGACCGCGGTGAAGGAACTGGTGGCCCTCGGCGCGACCGTCCCGGACTTCCAGCCTGGCGGCGGTGACTGGACGGTGGTCCTCGACCCCGAGGGCCACCCGTTCTGCCTCATGGCCGCGTCCTAGACCAGCCCGGAGAAGAACGCCCTGACGTCGCCGGCCAGCGACGCCGGGGCCTGGAGGGCGGCGTAGTGGCCGCCCTCCCGGAACTCCGACCAGTGCACGACGTGGTGCACCTGCTCGGCGTAGCGCCGCACCGTGGTGTCGCCGGGGAAGACCGCGAACCCGGTCGGCGTCGGGTCGGGCTCGGCCGGGGGAGCCCAGTCGGGGCCGCTCTCCTTGTACAGACGGCCGGACGAGCCCGCCGTGCCGGTGAACCACAGGATCGACACGTTCGTCAGCACGTCGTCGGGGGAGACGCCCTTGACGTCCTCGCCCCAGGAGGCGAACGCGTCCAGGTGCCAGGCGAGCTGCCCGGCCGGCGAGTCGGCCAGGGCGTAGGCCAGGGTCTGCGGCCTGGTGCCCTGGATCACCGCGTACCCGGAGACCTCCTGCCACTCCGCCACGCCGGCGGCGCGCGCCTTCTCCTCCTCCGTCAGCCCGGACAGGTCGTCGGTGGGGAAGGCCGTGACGGAGGCGTTCAGGTGGACCCCTGCCACCCGGCCGGGGGCCTGCCGGGCGGCCGCGGCCGAGATGAGCGAGCCGAAGTCGCCGCCCTGCACGCCGAACCGCTCGTAGCCGAGCCTGCTCATCAGCTCCGCCCACGCGGCGGCGACCCGGCGCACGCCCCAGCCCGGCTCCCGCGTCGGCCCCGAGAACGCGAAGCCCGGGATGGACGGGATCACCACGTGGAAGTCGCGCGCGAGCTCCCCGGCCACGTACGAGAAGTCCGCGAACGTGCTCGGCCAGCCGTGCGTCAGCAGCAGCGGCAGCGCGTCCGGCCGCGCCGAGCGCACGTGCGCGAAGTGCACCCGCTGCCCGTCGATCACGGTCGTGTACTGCGGCAGCCGGTTCAGCCGCGCCTCGTGCGCGCGCCAGGAGTACCCGTCCCTCCAGTAGGCGGCCAGCTCCTGCACCACCTCCAGCGGCACCCCGTACGACCAGCCGGCTCCCTCCAGCTCGTCGGGCCAGCGGGTGCGGGCCAGGCGGTCCCGCAGGTCGTCCAGCTGCTCCTGCGGTATGTCGATGACGAATGGGTCGATGTCCTTCATGCCGGGCACGCTAGGGAGCCATGCGGTCAGATTCGGGCCACAATGGGACGATGCTCGACACCTCGGCGCGGCTCCTGCGCCTGCTGTCCCTCCTGCAGAGCCGGCGCGACTGGCCCGGCGCCGACCTCGCCGAGCGGCTCGGCATCGGCCACCGAACCGTCCGCCGCGACATCGAACGGCTGCGCGCCCTCGGCTACCCCGTGCACTCCACGCCCGGCGTCGCGGGCGGCTACCGGCTCGGCGCGGGCGCCCAGCTGCCGCCGCTGCTGCTGGACGACGAGGAGGCCGTGGCGGTCGCGGTCGGCCTGCGCACCGCCGCGGGCGGCACCGTCACCGGCATCGAGGAGACGTCGCTGCGCGCGCTCGCCAAGCTCGAACAGGTGCTGCCCGACCGGCTGCGCCGGCGCGTCAACACGCTGCAGACCCACACCGTGCGCGTCAACCGCGACGGCCCCACCGTGGACGCCGACGTGCTGAGCCGGGTGGCCGCCGCCTGCCGTGACCACGAGCAGCTGCGCTTCGACTACACCGGCCAGAACGGCGAGCCCGCGCTCAGGAAGGCGGAGCCGTACAGCCTCGTGACCAAGGGCAACCGCTGGTACCTCGTCGCCTGGGACACCGACCGCAGCGACTGGCGCACCTTCCGCGCCGACCGGATCAGGCTGCGCACCCCCAACGGCCCCCGTTTCACCCCGCGCGAGCCGCCCGCGCCCGACCTGGCCGCCTGGCTGCAGCACCGCCTGGCCCACGAGATGTGGCCGATCGAGGGCCGCTTCCTGCTGCACGCCCCCGCCGAACGGGTCGCCGGCCGCACGAGCGGCACGGTGGAACCGGCCGGCGACGACCGGTGCGTGCTCACGCTGCGCGGCGACGACCTGCGCCTCATGGCCGTGGTCGTGGCCTTCCTCGACGTCGGCTTCGAGGTGCTCGACCCGCCCGAGCTGAGGGAGCACGTGCACGCGCTCGGCCGCCGGCTGCTCTCGTCCTGAGCGATCGTCTAGAATCTCATTCTGTGTCGTCGTCAGCGTTCTTCACGCAGAAGGGGGA
>NZ_POUD01000472.1 GCF_003236395.1 Nonomuraea aridisoli
CTGACGCCCCGGCCCCTCCTGAACTCCAGCAGCCCCTCGTCGCGCAGATCGCGCAAGGCGCGCAGGACGGTGTTGGGGTTGATGCCCAGCGCGCCGGCGAGGTCGCGGGCCGGCGGCAGGCGGTCTCCCGGCCGGTAGGAGCCCTCGCCGATGGCCCGGCGGATGGCTCCCGCCACCTGCTCGTGCAGGGGCCGGGCGTCGTTGAGATCGAGCGTCAGCAACATGGTGCTAATGAACCTAGCATCATCGTTCACACCATGTCGATTCGTGGGATGAGCCCCTGTTTGTGGGTACGCAGAAACCCTGGATAGCATCGGTTTACGTGACCACTGTGCGGCTGAACTCAGCAGATCCCGTCTCTGTCGACACCGACGCCCTGATCGTCGGTTTCACCTCCGGGCCCGACGGTCCTGCCCCTGCCACGGGAGCCGAGTCCCTGGAGTCCGCCTTCGGCGGCAAGCTGGCCGCCTCCCTCGGCGCCGTCGCCTTCACCGGCAAGGCGGGTGAGCTGGCCAAGCTGCCGACGTTCGGCGCCATCGCCGCCCCGCTGCTGGTCGCCGTCGGTCTGGGCGACTCCCCCGACCTCGAGGGCCTGCGCCGCGCCGCCGGCGCCGCCGTGCGCTCCCTGGCCGGCACCGCCCGCGCCGCGCTCGCGCTGCCCGCCGGCACCGCCGAGGAGGCCGAGGCCGTCGCGCTCGGCGGCCTGCTCGGGGCCTACTCCTTCGGCCGTTACCGCACGAACGGCGAGCAGAAGGCGCCGGTCGGCGAGCTCACCGTGGTCTCCGGGCAGCCCGAGGGTCTCGCCGAGCGGGCGGGCGTGCTGGCCGAGTCGGTCGCCCTTGTGCGCGACCTGGTCAACACGCCTCCGTCCGACCTGTGGCCGGCGAAGTTCGCCGAGATCGCCGAGCAGGCGGGCGCGCAGGCCGGGCTGAGCGTCGAGGTGCTCGACGAGAAGCAGCTCAAGGACGGCGGTTACGGCGGCCTCATCGGCGTCGGCCAGGGCTCGGCCAACCCGCCGCGCCTGGTCCGCGTCTCCTACAGCCACCCCGAGGCCGGCAAGACCCTGGCGTTCGTCGGCAAGGGCATCACGTTCGACTCGGGCGGCCTTTCGCTCAAGCCGTCGGCGTCGATGGACTGGATGAAGTCCGACATGGGCGGCGCGGCGGCGGTGCTCGGCGCGGTGGTCGGCATCGCGAGGCTGGGCCTGCCGGTCAACGCCGTCGGCTACCTCTGCCTGGCGGAGAACCTCCCGAGCGGCACGGCGCAGCGCCCGTCCGACGTGATCCACAGCTACAGCGGCAAGACCGTCGAGGTGCTCGACACCGACGCCGAGGGCCGCCTCGTCCTCATGGACGGCATCGCCCGCGCCGCCGAGGACGACCCCGACCTGATCGTCGACATCGCCACCCTCACCGGCGCCCAGATCGTCTCGCTCGGCTGGCGCACCGCCGGTGTCATGGCCAACGACGACGCCGTCAGGGAGCTCGTCGTCGAGGCCGCCCAGGCCGCGGGCGAGGGCGCGTGGGGCATGCCGCTGCCCGAGGAGCTGCGCAAGGGCCTCGACTCGCCGATCGCCGACCTCGCCAACCTGCACCCCGAGCGCTGGGGCGGCATGCTGACCGCGGGCATCTTCCTGAAGGAGTTCGTGCCCGACGGGGTGCGCTGGGCCCACATCGACATGGCCGGCCCCGCCTTCAACAAGGGCGAGCCGTACGGCTACATCCCGAAGGGCGGCACCGGCGCCTTCACGCGCACGCTCATCGGACTGGCCGAGCGGCACGCGAGCCTGTGAAACAAATGAAAAGATGACGGCACACGAACACCCCGACAAGGAGCCTTCCCGTGGCCTATGACATCGTCGTCCTAGGGGGCGGCAGCGGCGGATACGCCTGTGCGCTTCGGGCGGCAGAGCTGGGCAAGTCGGTCGCCCTGATCGAGAAGGACAAGATCGGCGGCACCTGCCTCCACCGTGGATGCATCCCCACGAAGGCCCTGCTGCACTCCGCCGAGGTCGCCGACGAGACGCGCGAGAGCGCCTCCTTCGGCGTGAAGGCGAGCTTCGACGGCATCGACGTCCAGGGCGTCCACGCGTTCAAGGACAAGATCGTCAATCGGGCCTGGAAGGGCGTGCAGGGCCTGCTCAAGGGCGCGGGCGTGACGATCGTCGAGGGCGAGGGCCGGCTGGTCGGCCCCGGCCGCGTCCAGGTCGGGTCCGAGGTCTACGAAGGCCGCAACGTCGTCCTGGCCACGGGCTCGGCGCCCAAGACGCTGCCCGGCCTCGAGATCGACGGCGAGCGGATCATCACCAGCGAGCACACCCTGAAGATGGACCGCGTGCCGAGCTCGGTGATCGTGCTGGGCGGCGGCGTCATCGGCGTCGAGCTGGCCAGCGTCTACCGCTCGTTCGGCGCCGAGGTGACCATCGTCGAGGCGCTGCCGCACCTGCTGCCGACCGAGGAGGAGTCCAGCTCCAAGCTGCTCGAGCGGGCCTTCCGCCGCCGCGGCATCAAGTACGAGCTGGGCGTCTTCTTCGACGGCGCCAAGACCACCGAGACCGGCGTCGTCGTCACCCTGGCCAACGGCAAGACCCTCGACGCCGAGATCCTGCTCGTGGCCGTCGGCCGCGGCGCGGTCTCCTCGGGCATGGGCTTCGAGGAGCAGGGCATCGCCATCGAGCGCGGCGCCGTCGTGGTCGACGAGCACTGCCAGACGTCGGTGCCCGGCGTCTACGCCATCGGCGACCTGATCCCGACGCTGCAGCTCGCGCACGCGGGGTTCGCCGAGGGCATCATGGTGGCCGAGCACATCGCCGGTCTCAACCCGCCGCCCATCGACTACGCGGGCGTGCCGCGCATCACCTACTCAGACCCCGAGGTGGCCTCCGTCGGCATCACCTCGGCGCAGGCGGCCGAGCGCGGCATCGAGATCGTCGAACAGGTCTACGACCTCGCGGGAAACCCCAAGAGCCAGATCCTCGGCACCTCGGGCGCCGTGAAGGTCATCGCCCAGAAGGACGGCCCCGTCGTCGGCGTCCACATGGTGGGCCGGCGCATCGGCGAGCTCGTCACCGAGGGGCAGCTCATCTACAACTGGGAGGCCCTGCCCGCAGAGGTCGCCCAGCTCATCCACGCACACCCGACCCAGTCCGAGGCCGTCGGTGAGGCGATGCTGGCCCTGGCCGGCAAGCCGCTGCACGTACACAACTAGTCCAGCCCTCGAGATCAGAACGCGAGAGAAGAATAACGATGCCGGTCTCCGTACAGATGCCCCAGCTCGGCGAGAGCGTGACCGAGGGCACGGTAACCCGTTGGCTGAAGAAGGAGGGCGAGCGCGTCGAGGCCGACGAGCCGCTCCTCGAGGTCTCGACCGACAAGGTCGACACCGAGATCCCGTCGCCGTCCGCGGGTGTCCTCACCAAGATCGTCGTGGCCGAGGACGAGACCGTCGAGGTCGGCGCCGAGCTCGCCATCATCGACGAGAACGCCCAGCCGGGCGCGGCCGCCCCGGCGCCGGAGGCCCCCGCGCCGGCCGCGCCCGGCTGGGCGTTCTCGTC
>NZ_POUD01000473.1 GCF_003236395.1 Nonomuraea aridisoli
CTCCCCCGCCCGCCGACCCGCGGCGGCCCCCGGCGCCGGAGACGACGGAATCCGGCGCCGCCGAACCGGAGCCCTCGGCGTCCGAGACGACGGAACCCCAGCCCCGCGTCACGGAGGAGCCCACGCCGCGCGCACCGGACGACCTCCCCACGCCTCCGGCGGGCGCGCCGCCGCGGCGGTCGGGGATCGCCGAGCAGGCGCTGTCCGTCGTCGGGTTCGTGTGCGCGGCGGTGGCGGTGTTGTTCCAGCCGGTGGTGTTCGGGCTGGCCGGGGTGGCGCTCGGGGTCGCCGGTCACGTACGGGGCGAGCCGCTGGGCCGGTGGGCCGCCATCGCCGCCGGCGCCGGGATGCTCGCCGGCACCGTCCTCAGCATCCTGCTCGCCCCGGGATGACCCGCGTACGGCGTGAGATCCTTGACCCGTGCTTTCGCCGATCGACGTCCTGCGCGAGGAGATCACCGCCCGGCTGGCCGCCTTCGAGCGCCGCCGGGTTCCCCCGGCGGAGGGCGTGCGCCGGGCCGCCGTCACGGTGTGCGTGCTGGAGGACGACGCGCGCAGCCCGTACGTGATCGTGATCAAGCGGGCGGCGGCGGGCCGGAACGCCGGGCAGTGGGCGCTGCCGGGCGGGCGGCTCGACGACGGCGAGGAGCCGCTGGAGGCGGCGCTGCGGGAGCTGGCCGAGGAGACCGGCGTGACGGGCGTCGAGGTGCTGGGGCTGCTCGACGACTTCGTGACCGACTCCGGGTTCGTGATCACGCCGGTGGTGGCGTACGGCGGGCGGCAGGAGCCGGTGCCCGACCCGCGCGAGGTGGCCTCGGTGCACTCCGTGCCGCTGGAGCGGTTCCTGGCGCCGGGGGTGCCGCGCTGGCGGGGCGAGCTGCTGCAGATGCCGCTGGGTCCGTCCATCGTGATCCACGCGCCGACGGGGGCGATTTTGTGGCAGTTCGCGGAGGTGGCGCTCCGGGGTCGTGAGCAGCGGGTCTTCGACGTCGCCCAGCCTCGCTGGACGCGGAATTGACCGGTTCACGTGTCGCCCATGGGAGCGCCACGATTACCTTCCCGGCCGGACCGTGTGCTTAACTCGAGATGCCGATGTGGTTTGTGTCCCCCGGGCCGCAAATTACCGCCTTCACGGAATACCGTTCGGCTGGAGCCGTGTTGTGCACCTCGCCGAGGAGGCGACCGCCACATCGGCCTCAACAGCTTTTCCAGGCGTCCCCCGATCTCACGGGGGACGCCTGTCTTATTGTTGGTGGCCAGCCGATGATCAGGAGAGCTCGTTGCTGTACCAAGTGGTCAAGTTCGCCGCCACGCCGCTGACGCACGCGATGTGCCGCCCGCACATCACCGGCGCGGCCCACGTGCCGAGGAAGGGCCCGGCGATCCTGGCCGCCAACCACCTGTCGATCCTCGACTCGTTCCTGCTGCCGGCGCTGCTGCCGCGGCACGTGACGTTCACCGCCAAGAACGAGTACTTCGACGGCAACCCGGTCTCCGGCTTCTTCATGCGGCTGGGCAAGAGCCTGCCGATCGACCGCGAGAGCGCCCACGCCGCGCAGGCCATGCTCGACGCGGCGGCCGAGCTGCTGGAGCGCGGCGAGCTGTTCGGCATCCACCCCGAGGGCACCCGCTCCCCCGACGGCCGCCTCTACCGCGGCAAGGTCGGCGTGGCCTGGCTGGCGCTGAAGACCGGCGCCCCGGTGCTGCCGGTGGCGCTCAGCGGCACCGAGAAGGTGCTGCCGCTCGGGGCGAAGGTGCCGAGGCCGGCGCGCATCGGCATCAGCATCGGCCGGCCGCTGCGGTTCGAGGGCGACCACTCCGACGCGCGTGATCGGCGGCGGGTGACCGACGAGATCATGGAGGCCATCCAGAAGCTGTCCGGCCAGGAGTACGTCCCGACCTATGCCGCCAGTTTCAAGGCAGCTAATGGAATGTCCTAGTTTGTCCCCGCTAGGCTCGGAGACCAGTCGTCGAAGAGCGAGGGGCTGATCAAGTGGCACGGGGCCGTACCATCGCGATCGCTTCCGTCGCCGCCGTGCTCGTGGTGGGGGCCGCGGGCGGTGGCGCGTACTACGTGCTGCACACCCGGGGCACGCCCGCCGAGACGGCGCAGCGATTCGCCACCGCGTGGCAGGCCGGTGACGCGAGCGCGATGGCCGCGACACTGGCCACCCCGCAGCAGCTGAGCGCGTACGAGCAGCAGCGCGAGGCCCTCGGGGTCGAGTCGACGCAGGTCGAGCTCGGTCAGGTCGCCGAGGGCGACGACCGGGCCCGCGTCCCCTACACCGCCACCCTCACGTTGAAGAACCTCGGCACCTGGTCCTACCAGGGCCAGATCGACCTGGTGGTGGCCGACCGCACCTGGAAGGTCGACTGGAAGCCGGCCACGCTGCACCCGTCGATGACCCAGGGGGCGGCCTTCTCGATCAAGACGAAGTGGCCCGAACGGGCGGCGATCACCGACGCCGAGGGCGGCCGCATCGACACCGGCACGGTCGGCGGTTCGGTGCAGCAGCTCGTCGGCTACCTCGACAAGGCGACCAAGAAGGACGTCGGCAAGCTCGGCACCTCCTACAAGGTCGGGCAGGCCGTCGGGCGCGGCGGGCTGCAGGAGACGTTCCAGAAGAGGCTGGCCGGCACGCCGACCACCGAGATCCGGCTCGGCGACAAGGCGCTGCACACCATCGAGGGCGCCAAGGGCGAGCCCGTGCGCACGTCGCTCGAACCGAAGGCGCAGGACGCGGCGGTGGCGGCGGTCAAGGACGTCGACAAACCCGCCTCCCTGGTCGCGATCAGGCCCTCGACGGGCGAGATCCTCGCCGTAGTGAACAACCGGGGCGGCTTCAACCGTGCGCTCGACGGCCGCTACCCGCCGGGCTCGACGTTCAAGGCGGTCACGGCGATCGGGCTGGTGGCGGCCGGCATGTCGCCGCAGGACACCGTGACCTGCCCCATGTACGCGACGGTCGGCGGCCTGCGGATCCGCAACTCCGACAAGGAGGAGTTCGGGTCGTTGTCGTTGCTCGACTCGTTCGCGTACTCGTGCAACACGACGTTCGCGCCGCTGGCGCAGCAGAAGCTCGGCGCGCAGAAGCTGCTCGACGTGGCCGAGGACGTCGGGTTCAACCAGCCGCTCAACATCGGGGTGCCGGCGGCGAAGGCCAGCTTCCCGAGGGCGCAGTCCGACGCCGAGCTGGCCGCGGAGGCGTTCGGGCAGGCCCGCATCACCTCCAGCCCGCTGTCGATCGCGTCGGTGGCCGCGGCCATCGCCGACGGCACCTGGCGCCCGCCGACGCTGGTGCCGTCGCTGAAGCAGAAGGCCAAGGAGCGCCAGCTGCCCGACGGGGTGAAGACGGCGCTGCACGAGATGATGGCGGCCGTCGTGACCAAGGGCACCGCCAAGTCGGCGGGGCTGCCCGCCGGCACCCACGGCAAGACCGGAACGGCCGAGTACGGCACCGGCGAGAAGCTCGACTCGCACGCCTGGTTCATGGGGTTCAAGGACGACGTGGCGTTCGCCGTGGTCGTCGAGGGC
>NZ_POUD01000474.1 GCF_003236395.1 Nonomuraea aridisoli
ACCAACCCCACCGCGTAACCCCGCCGCCCGGCCGGACGCCCACGCCGGCGCACCAGCCGGCCGCCCGACGCACGAGCGGCCGGCTGGACCTGCGATGCCCGACCGGCCGGCTGGACGTGCGACGCCGGAGCGGACGACCCGCCCGCTCCAGCCTGTCCCGCAGAACGCCCATGCCAGACCATCCAGCCCGAACGCCTCTAGAGCATCCAGCCCGAACGCCCGATGCCGGAGCAGCCGCGCGAAGGCCCGATGCCGGACCGAAGGGCCGCCTGCTCTGGCCCCCGCTCACTGACCACCGCGTCTCCCTCTGCCGGAGCCCCCGCAACCGCCTCACACCTGTCCGCCTCATACGCCTCCGCTATGCCGCCTCGCACGCCCTCTTCTCCTCGAAGGGACCTCGGCTCACGTCGGTGCCGCGCGTCGTGGCGTCCGACCATCAGGTCACGCACCCTCACCGTCATCGTCGAGCCGCTGGAGATCCTTTCCCGCGTCCATCACGCGGCCTTCCGTGAGGAGGCCGCCAGAATCGGTCACCACCGCCCTCCAGTCGGCCTGTGACCGGGGGTGGCGGAGGGGTACAGGTGAGGCGGCCGGGAAGAAGGGAACTGAGAGGGTTACTATCGGTTTCTGCGATGACCTGCGCAGATCCGATCGTCGGTCGTGCTGCCAGGAGATGAGATGAGCGATTCACCGGTCCTGCCCGTGTACATGCGGCGTTCGGAGTTCGATCCCGATCCGGAGCTGGCGCGGTTGCGCGACGGCGAGGGCGTGCGGCGGGTGAACACGATGTTCGGTCTCGACGCCTGGGTGGTCACCCGGTTCCCCGACGTCCGCGAGGTTCTCGGTGACTCCACGCGCTTCAGCAACGCCCACCGCTCCGCGCTGCGCCCGCCCGACGTGCCGGAGCTGACCGACGAGCAGCTCGCGATGTTGCGGGCGGGCAACCTGCTGACCTTCGACCCGCCGGAGCACACCCGGCTGCGCCGGATGCTGACCCCCGAGTTCACCATGCGGCGCATGCGCCGCCTCGAACCGCGCATCCAGGACATCGTCGCCGACCACCTCGACGCCATGGAGGCCGCCGGGCCTCCGGCCGACCTCGTACGCGCCTTCGCCCTGCCGATCCCGTCCCTGGTGATCTGCGAGCTGCTCGGCGTCCCGTACGAGGACCGCGACGACTTCCAGCGGCGTACCGCGAAGATGCTCAACCTGTCGCTGCCCTCCCGTGAGCGCATGGCCGCCCAGATGGAGTCGCGCGCCTACATGGGCGAGCTGGTCGCCCGCGCCCAGGCCGAGCCGGGTGACGACCTGCTCGGCATGCTCGTCCGTGAGCACGGCGACGACCTGCGCACCGAGGAGCTCGTCGGCATCGGCGCCCTGCTCCTGCTGGCCGGTCACGAGACCACGTCCAACATGCTCGGCATCGGCACTCTGGCGCTGTTGCGCCACCCCGACCAGCTCGCCCTGCTCAGGCAGAAGCCCGAGCTGATCGACGCGGCCGTGGAGGAGCTGCTGCGCTGGCTGAGCATCGTGCACTCCGGCGTGGTCCGGGTCGCCACGACCGACGTCGAGCTGGCGGGCACCCGCATCCCGGCGGGCGAGCTCGTCGTGTGCGCGCTGCCGGCCGCCAACCGCGACCCGGCGCTCGTGCCCGACCCCGACCGGCTCGACATCCGCCGGGGCGACATGGGACACGTCGCGTTCGGCCACGGCGTGCACCACTGCCTCGGGGCGCCGCTGGCCCGGATGGAGATGCACGTCGCCTTCCCGGCCCTCTTCGAGCGCTTCCCCGGGCTGCGCGAGGCCGGTCCGCCCGCCGAGTTCCGCTCGTTCCACGTCGTGTACGGGCTGACCTCGCTCCCCGTCGCCTGGTGAGGCAGGCGGCCGACTGCTAGCGTTCGGCGTGTGCGCGAGCAGGTACGACGGGTGGACGCGCGGCACAACTCCGCCAGGGTCGCCCGCGCGGCGATCGCCGTGCTGTCGGAGAAGGGCCCGGCCGCGTCCCTCGACGACATCGCCCGGCGGGCCGGGATCGGCATCGCCACCGTCTACCGGCGTTTCGGCGACCGCGACGGCGTGATCCGGGCCGCGTTATCGGCGTACGTCGCCGAGACCGTCGAGCCGCGCCTGCGCGGCGCCCGCGACGGCGGCGACGCCGGGCGGGCGCTGACCGAGGCGCTGGCCGCCACCGTCGCCCTGCTGGCCGCCCGCCACGGGCTGCTGGCGGCGGCGAAGGAGTGCGGCGCCTTCGACGTGGACGTCGCCGAACGCTTCATGGAGCCGCTGCGTCCCCTGCTGACCCGGGCCCAGCGGCAGGGACGGGTCCGCGCCGACCTGGTCGTGCGCGACCTGGCCGCGATCGTCGTGATGACCCTCGCCACCGTGCCGCCGGGCGGCAGCGCCGCCGCCGACACCCGCCGCTCGCTGGCCCTGCTGCTCGCAGGGCTGCGGCCCTCGGCCGAGCCGTTACCCGCCGCCGGGCGGGCGTCCTGAGACGGCTACACGCGCAGCAGCGGCGCCCACGTCTGCGGCCCGACGAGCCCGTCGTCCGGCAGGCCCTTGGCCTGCTGGAACGAGCGGACCAGCGCGACCAGCCCGTCGTCGCACCGCGTGGACTCCAGCCAGCCCGCCAGCCCCTCCTCGACCTCCGCGTACGCCGTGGGCGGCACGTGCCCGCGGGCGAACAGGCAGCCCCTGACGGTCTTGACGTCGAAGTTGTCGTCTCCGGGCCGGATCACCGGCAGTTCCTTCATGATCTCCTCCGTCCAGGAATCGGGCGCCGGAGCGCCGTTGACGAGGGCGGCGACGGCCGCCCGGAACTCGGTCATGTCGATGGAGTGGGGGTCGGGCTTGGAGGTGTTGACCTCGCGGTGCGCCCGCACGCGCGCGGCGGGCAGCCCGAACTCCCGGCACAACTCGGCGCACAGGCTGCGGTAGGCGTCGAGCTGGACCTGCGGCCAGGGCTGGCGGCCGTTGTTCTCGGCCTCGATGCCGAGCGAGCTGGAGTTGTCGTGGCGCGGCGAGGTCGAGGGGGCGTTGTGCCAGCAGCGGCCGGCCGCGATGACGTAGATGCGGCCGGACCTGCCGAGCCCGAAGTGCGACAGGGGGCCGTCGAGCCCGGGGCGGCCGTCGCGCACCACGCCCAGCGACGGGTAGTCCCCGCCGCCGGCGGGGCCCGCGGTGTGGTGGCAGACGATGCCCTGCACCTCGGGCTGCGGCCCGTGGCCGCGACGCTTCCACCCGGACACCTCGGTCACCGGATGGCCGGTACGCCGGGCCACGTCGGCGAGCTGGGTCAGGTAGGGCATCGGGGGACCTCCGTGATGTGTCTCGACGGTTTTCACAACTCTTGCTTGCCGAAAAGTGGCCGCCCTATCGCGGTACGTGATCACGCGGGGCCGTGCGGACGCCCTGGCGTGCGCGAACGTGCGGCGATCAGGATCCGCGCGCGGGCGCCGGCGGCGGTCCGGAGGACGGCGCCGCGGCGGGCGGCGGGGG
>NZ_POUD01000475.1 GCF_003236395.1 Nonomuraea aridisoli
GTAGTGGGGGGTGCGGGATCCGTACAGGAGCCGGTCGGGCGGGACGGTCTCCAGCGCGTCGGGGGAGTTGAGCAGGCGCGTCGAGGTGTGGAACCCGGGCTCGTCGGCGGCCACGACGAGGAAGTCGCCGAGGTGGTAGAAGTGCGTGTCGAGGAAGACCACCGTCGCCTCCAGCCCGGCGAACGGCTGCCAGAACCTCCGCACGTCGCCGCCGGTCAGCACGACCAGGCCAAGCCCGGCCGCCTTGCGAGCGACGTGCCGCACCGACGGGAAGCCCGCCTCGACGCCCTGCTCGTCCGGGAAGAGCCTGATCGCCCGCACGCCCAGCTCGGCGAGCCGGTCGATCTCGCGCACGGCGCCGATGGGGTCGCGCAGGTCCACGGCGCCGACGGGGACGACGCCGTCGAGCGCCAGCACCTCGTCGTTGCCGGAGGGCACGTCGAACAGGGCGGCCCGCAGTGACGCGACCGCGCCCGAGCGGATACGGTGGGCGGCCAGGACGTCCAGCACCGACTCGGGCGTGCCCGGCGGCCCCTCACGATCGGGGTGGGCGCCGACCAGCACGTCCACGTCGAGGGTCACCTCGAGGTCGCCGACCAGCTTGCGCGCGTCGAACGCGGTCACGTCCGCCTCCCTTGACTCGTGGCGGACAGCACATTACGGTCTGGGCCAAAATCCGGCAAGAGCGCCTTGACCGGTGCTCGTGCAAGAGGCTAATTTCGGTCTGTGCCGGAATTAGTGATGGACGTCCACCGGCTCGTCGGGCCCGTGCCGTTCGACGACCTGCCGCAGGACCCGCGGCCCGAGATGGACCGCCTGGGCATCCATCGGGCCTGCGTCACCCACGCCCTCAGCCTCTACTCCGACGTCCGCGCCGGCAACGAGGCCCTGCTCGCCCTGCGCGACCCGCGGCTGCTGCCGGTGCCCGTGCTGCTGCCGGCGGCGGGCGAGCCCGTGCCGGACCTGGACGTGCCCATGGTCCGGCTCTGCCCCGCCCGCCACCGCTTCGACCTCACCGGGCCCACCGCCGTACGCCTGCTCGCGCGGCTCGGCGTCACGGCGGCCGTCGAACTCGACGAGACCTCGTCGAAAGAGCTGCTCGAACTGGCCCGGATGTTGCCCGGCCAGCGCCTGCTGCTGCTCAACCCCGGCTACCGGCGGCTGCGCGCCGTCGCCGAGCTCATGGCCGAGATCCCGGAGCTCTGGGTGGAGATCGGCACCGTCAACACCCAGCGCGGCGTCGAATGGCTGGCCGGGCGCTTCGGGGCCGAGCGGCTGGTCTTCGGCACCGGCGCCCCCGTCCTGGACGACTGCGGCCCCCGCTTCCTGCTCGACCACCTGGAGCTGCCCCAGGCCGACATCGACCTGATCGCCGCCGGCGGCAGCCTCCTCGGGGACGTCCGATGATCCTGGACGCGCACGGGCACCTCGGCACCTGGCCTGACTTCCTCATCCCCGACCCGTCCGCCGACGGCATGGTCTCCCTCATGGACCGCCTCGGCATCGACGCCATCGGGATCAGCCACCTGCTCGCCGTCGGTCCCTCAGCCGAGGAGGGGAACCGGCTGGCGTTCGCCGCCGCCGAACGCCACCCCGGCCGGTTCGGCGTCTGGCAGGTGTACAATCCCCACCAGCGCAACCGGCTGACCGGCCAGGGCGTGTGGGGCGTCAAGATCCATCCGGACGTGCACGAGTGCCCCCTCGACGACCGCCGCTACGACCCCGTCTGGGAGCTCGGCCTGCCCGTCCTCGCCCACGGCCAGACCGGCTCGCCGTGGAGCGACCCCGCGCTCTTCGCCGCCGTCGCGCGGCGGCACCCCGAGGTGCCGCTGCTGCTCGGGCACGCCGGGCTGTGGCCGAACGGCTTCCACCGCGCCGCCGAGCTGGCGGGGCCGAACCCGAACGTGCACCTGGAGATCTGCGGCTCCAGGATGACCGGCCGGTGGATCGCCCGCCTGGCCGCCCTGATCGGCGCCGACCGCGTCGTCTACGGCTCCGACTCCTGCTTCCTCGACCTGCGGACCGGCTTCGGCCGCGTCGCCCTGGCCCCGCTCGACGACGCCGACCGGGCCCTCATCCTCGGCGGCAACCTCGCTCGCCTGCTGGAAGGACGCCTGCCATGACGCTCGCCATCCACGGCGGCACCCCCGTACGCACCGCGCCCTGGCCGTCCTGGCCGCCGCCGCTCGACGACGCCCAGCGCGAACGGGTCACCGCCGTCCTGGACAGCGGCCTGTGGGGCGCCACGCAGGGCGGCACGGCCTGCGCGGAGCTGGCCGACTCGTTCGCGCGCCGCTCGGGCGTCCCGTACGGCGTCACCGTCGGCAACGCGACCCTGGGCCTGTTCGCGGCGCTGCGGGGCCTCGGCGTGGGACGCGGTGACGAGGTGATCGTGCCGGCCTACACGTTCGTGGCCTCCGCCACGGCCGTCCTGCTCACCGGGGCCACCCCCGTGATCACGGACGTCGACCCGGCCGACCTGCACCTGTCCGCGGAGGCGGCGGAGGCGGCCGTCACCGGGCGCACGGCCGCGATCATGCCGGTGCACCTCGCGGGCAGCCCCGCCGACATGGACGCCCTGAACGCGCTCGCCGCCCGCCACGGCCTGGCCGTGGTGGAGGACGCGGCCCAGGCGCACGGCGCGACGTACCGGGACCGGCCGGTCGGCGGGCTCGGCGACGCGGGCGTCTACAGCTTCCAGGCCAGCAAGGCGATGACGGCGGGGGAGGGCGGGCTCGTCGTCTGCCGCGACGAGGAGGTGCACGAGGCCGTCTGGTCGGTCTGCAACCTCGGCCGCCGCCGCGGCGGCGAGTGGTACGGCCACCCCGGGCTCGGCTGGAACCTCCGGCTGACGGAGATCCAGGCCGCCCTCCTGCTGCCCTGGCTGGACCGCCTCGACGCGGAGATCGACCGCAGGAACGCCTTCTGCGCGGCCGTCGAACGCGAGCTGACCACCATCCCCTGGCCCGGCACGCCGCCGTCGGCCTCCCGCACCTCCGACCGGGAGACCGGCCTGGTGACGGAGACTCCGCCGGAGGACCGGCGTGAGACCGGGAGAGGGGTGACGACCGTTCCACCGGAGGCCGGGAGTGCCGCGGGCGGGCCGGTGACGGTGGTGCCGCAGCCGGAGGGCACGACGCGGGACTCCCGGCACCTGCTCATGCTCCGCGTGCACGCGCCCTTCGACCGGTCGTTCGTGCTGGCGGCGATGGCCGCGGAGGGCGTGCCACTCGACGGCGGCTACCCGCCGCTCGGCGGCATGGCGGCGCTGGTCGAGGCGGGCGCCCGCGTGGAGCCCTGCCCGGCCGCCGAGGCCGCCGCCCGCGACGTGCTCTGGGTCCGCCAGTCGATGCTCATGGACGACCCGTCGAACGCCGCCCACATCGCCGAGGCCCTCACCAAGGTCCTCGCCCACGCCCCCTGACGCCCACCGCGTCCGGACGGGATACGCCGCGTCCGGCTGGACGGTGGGGGAGGGCCGGGCGG
>NZ_POUD01000476.1 GCF_003236395.1 Nonomuraea aridisoli
CCGAGGAGCCGACCGGCGCGGCCGTCCCCGAGGGCTGGCGGCCGTACACGAACGCGGCCGGCCGCTTCCGCCTCGCCGTCCCCAAGGGCTGGCAGGCGACGAAGAACCCCGACAGGGACAGCGTCTCCCTCCGCGGCCCCGGCACCCCCGGAACGCTCATCGTGGAGTGGACCGTCCCTGACATACCCTGGCAGGACCCGGTACGGCACTGGATCGGCCTCGAACGCGAGATCAGGGCCAAGGGCGAGTTCCGGCAGTACACCAGGCTCGGCATCACCCCCACCGACTACCTCGGCGTGCGGGCGGCGGACTGGGAGTTCACCCGGTCGCGCGAGGGGCAGCTGATCCACGTGATCAACCGCGGCTTCCACACCGCCGACGGCCGACCGTACGCGATCTACTGGGAGACCCCGCAGTCCCGGTGGGAGCAGGACAGACACTACTTCGAGACGTTCACGAAGACGTTCAGACCGCGATGAGGAGGTGCCGTGAAGGAGCAGGCGCGCTTCTGGCGGCACCCGGCGGTACCGGAGACCGACCTGCTCAAGGCCCGCTACGTCACCCACCGCTTCACCCGGCACGCCCATGACGGCTACGCCATCGGCCTGATCGTCGAGGGCGTGGAGGAGTTCGACTACAGCGGCACCCTGCACCGGGCGGCGGCGGGCGAGGTGGTGCTGGTCAACCCCGACACGGCGCACACCGGTCAGGCGGGCGTGCCGGGCGGGTGGTCGTACCGCATGCTCTACCCGTCGATCGACCTGCTGGCCGGGATCGCCGCCGAGCTGGGCGGCCCGTACGGCACGCCGCACTTCCCCCGGCAGGTGGTGCGCGACGACCACGTGGCGGCGCTGCTGGCCCGCGCGCACCGCGCGGCCGAGCGCGGCGACGCGCTGGCCGCCTCGACGCTGAGCCGTACGCTGTTCGCCCGCCTGCTGACCCGCCACGCCGCTCCCCGGCCGCCCTCGGCGCCGCCCACGGGGGGCAGGAAGGCGGTCCGGGAGGCCATCGACCTGCTGCACGACAGCCTGGTCGACCCGCCCACGCTGGAGGAGCTGGCGGGCGCGGTGGGCGCGCGGCCGTTCCCGCTGCTGCGGGCGTTCAAGGAGGCGACGGGCCTGCCGCCGCACGCCTACCTCACCTCGCTGCGGGTACGCCGGGCCCGCAGCCTGCTGCTGGCCGGCATGCCGCCGGCGCGGGTGGCCGCCGAGGTGGGCTTCACCGACCAGGCCCACCTGAACCGGCACTTCAAACGGGTCGTGGGCGTGCCGCCGGCGGCGTACCAGCGGGCCGCAGGAACGTACAAGACCGGCGATTCCACCAGTACATAACCTCTGTCCCCATGGACCAGACAACTCACCGTTCCGCCGCCGTGCGGGACGGTCTCGGCGTGGGCCTGGCCGTGGGGCTGTCCGGGCTCGCCTTCGGCGCCGCGGCCGTCACCGCGGGCCTGACCGTGCCGCAGGCGTGCGTGCTGAGCCTGCTGGCGTTCACGGGGGCCTCCCAGTTCGCGCTGACGGGCGCGGTGGGCGCGGGCGGCGACCTGGTGGCCGCGAGCCTCGGCGCGCTGCTCCTCGGCGGCCGCAACACCCTGTACGGCCTGCGCCTGGCCGACCTGCTGCGGGTACGCGGCCCGCGCCGCCTGCTCGCCGCCCAGGGCGTCATCGACGAGACCACGGCCGTCGCGCTCGCCCAGCCCACCCCCGAGGCGGCCCGCACCGGTTTCGTGACCACGTTCGCCAGCCTGTACGTCACCTGGAACCTCACCACGCTGGCGGGCGCGTTCGGCACGTCGTCGCTGGGCGATCCCGGCATGCTCGGGCTGGACGTCGTCGGACCGGCGGCGTTCCTGGCGATCCTGTGGCCGAGGCTGACGGGCAGCGCCGAGCTCAGGAAGCTGGCCGCGGCCGCGGCGGTGATCGCGTTGTGCGCCACCCCGTTCTTCCCGCCGGGTGTGCCCGTGCTGCTGTCGGCCGTCGCGGTGCTGGTGGTGATGGTTCGATGACGACGTTGTGGTGGGCGATCGCGGCGGTGTGCGCGGGCTGCTACGCGCTGAAGCTGGCCGGGCTGGCCGCGCCGCGGCGGGTGCTGGACCACCCGGTGGTGAGCCGCTTCGCCGAGCTGGTGCCGGTGGCGCTGCTGGCGGCGCTGATCGCGGTGCAGGTGTTCACCGCGGAGGGCGGGCTGAGCGCCGACCCGGCCCGTACGGCGGGCCTCGGCGCGGCGGTCGTGGCGCTGCTGCTGCGGGCGCCGTTCCTCGTCGTGCTGGCCGCGGCGGCCGGCACGACGGCGCTTGTGCGGATTTTTCTCGGGTAGTCGCCGATGCATGTCCGATTCAGCGGCGTTGGTCGGTGGGCGCTATCGCCTGCTCGAAACGATCGGCAAGGGCGGCATGGGCAAGGTCTGGCACGCGCACGACGAGGTGCTGGGCCGCGACGTGGCGGTGAAGGAGGTCGTGCCCCCGCCTGACCTGACCGGTCCCGAGCGGGAGGTGTTCACCGTGCGCACCTTCCGTGAGGCGCGGGCGGCCGGCCGGGTGTCGCACCCCGGCGTGGCCACCGTGTACGACGTGCTGGAGGAGGACGGTCACCCGTGGATCGTCATGCAGCTCGTGCACTCGCGCACGCTGGGCGACCTGATCCGCGACGACGGGCCGATGCCGCCGCGTGAGGCCGCGGGCATCGGGCTGCAGATCTTAGCGGCGCTGCGCGCGGCGCACGCGGCGGGCGTGCTGCACCGGGACGTCAAACCGGACAACGTGCTGCTGGCCGCCGACGGCAGGGCCGTGCTCACCGACTTCGGCATCGCCACGACGGAGGACGACGCACCCGTCACCAGGACGGGCATCCTGATCGGCACCCCGGCGTTCATGGCCCCCGAGCGGGCGGAGGGCGGCCAGGCCCGGCCGGCCTCCGACTTGTGGTCGCTGGGCGTGACGCTGTACATGGCCGTCGAGGGGCGTTCGCCGTTCCAGCGCGACAACGCCCTGGCCACGCTGGGCGCCGTGATGCACTCCGATCCGGAGCCGCCGGTCAACGCGGGCGTGCTGGCCCCCGTGCTGGACGGCCTGCTGCGCAAGGACCCGGACCAGCGGATGACCCTGGAGGAGGCGGAGCGGCGGCTGGCCGTGATCGTGGCGGGCGGCGTCCCCGAGGCGATGGGCGCTGTGACGACGGGTGCTGTGGCGGCGGGTGCTGCGCCGCGCCGGCCGCGGCGGCTTCCGATGGCCGCCATCGCGGCGGGCACGCTCGTCGTCGCGCTCGTCACGGGCGGCGCGGCCTGGCTGACGCACCGCCCGGCCGGCGGCTCCCCGGACCCCGTCCCCGCGGTGGTGACCACGCCGAGCACGTCGTCGCCCTCTCCGTCCGCCCCCTCGCCCATCCCGAGCGGCGAGGGCCCGGCGACGACGTCCCCGCAGGCCACCATCCAGACGTACACGCCCCCGCCGTCGTCCCCGGACCCCACCGGGT